>JBKPOM010000242.1:0-10728 GCA_046733115.1 Actinomycetota bacterium
GGAGTGCCGCTGGCTATGTGATCTGTGATGGTCTATCGTGTCGCCGCTCTACATGACTCACCTCCTCTGTATTTCTCACAAATGCGGCGTCGTTACAGCTGTCGGGCTCGGTGGCCTTTTTGCTTTCGTGGTGCCTCCGCAAGGCGACCGCGTAGACAGCGCTGAGAGCATCAAGTTCCGCCTCCGGCGTGGAGGAGGGACGCGGGTAGTAGATGACTTTGGGGCGGCTCACCAAGCCGCCTGTGCCTCTACATAAGGATGGCGTTTCATATATTCTTCGAGGCTTTCCCGGTTAATCCGCACAGCGCGACCGACCTTGGCAGCCTCCACTTTGCCAGTGGAAACGAGTTCCCACAGCTTCGTGCGTCCGAGCCCGGAGTATCTCTGAGCTTCGGCGTAGGAAATCCACCCCGCCTCTTCAACTGCCGTCGCCAAATACCTCCTTTGTTTGTCGCTGTTCTTCATTGCTGCTACTATAGTGGTGCAATGACAAGGTCAAACAAAATGAGCCACCTTGAACGAACGTAAGCTCCGTGCCGCAGTCGCGAAAGTTCGTAACCTCACAGATGAAGCCTGGGAATTACTAGAAGATTGGGGATTTGTAGGGGAGGCAGTCGAGCAGATAGGCGAAGCTAGGGACGACCCTGTTGCGTACCTCGTTGCCCAGTTGGACCGCCTTTACGATGCTGCGCCGTCTCGCGACGGCCTCAGTAAGCCGAGAGGTCGGGCGAGCCGAGTAGAGAAGGTACCCTCGCAGCTCACCGATTATGAAATAGAGAGGTCGGAGGTGTTCTCCGAATACTTGGCCAAAGTAGCGGGCTCCGACTCCTCAGAAGTCAAAGCCTTTCGAGTAAAGTACCTCCTCGGCGATGAGCTGCTAAGCACTCTGCAAGCACGTGCGCTGCTAGCCTCTCCGGTCGCCGCCTGCTGGCCGCGTCTCGAGTTTGACCTTCAAGGCATACCTATCGTCGGCCACAGCTACCAAGTTGAAGAGGACAAGCACGACAAGCAGGGGCCCTATTCGCTGGTTAGGGTATCAGTGCCGACTTCGAGAAACCCGTGGTTCAAGGACAGAAGGTGGCCGAAGACCGGAGCGTGGGAGATACCGGAGAAACCGGCGGATGCGAGGAGTAACCAGAAGCCAAAGCGTGAGATAGAAATGAAGACCGGATCTTGGAAGATTCTATCTTTCCCGGGAGAGGATGGGTACGCCCATCGCACCCTAGTAAAATCACACTCGGTTCTTGGTGACCTCCACGACAAGGTGGCTCGCTTGATTAAGCGCTACCCTTGGGAGGAGCCCGACGTTGTCTGGTATGTGCTCACCGGCGAAACACCATGGGTGGCACCGCTGACTTGGCAGTTCCGAGGGAGCGGTTCGCCGCTCGACTTGTGGAGCTATGGATACATCACCCTCAAAGTGGAGCCTTGGGTCTCTGCGAGCGTCGTAGAACGAGTGTATAGCGACCTACAGCACCAACTCCTAGGTAAGGACAACAAGCGAGTAGGCGAGAAGAACCGTGAACTGTTCCGCTTCGTAATTGCCCGCATGAAACCAGACGGCTCCTTGCCAAAGGCTCGAGAGCTCGTGAAAGAGTGGGACCATGCTAACCCGCAATGGCGCTACGGGCATAACGACACCCAGCAAGTACGAAGATTCAGGCGGGACTATAACTTGGCGCGGCGATTGCTGGCAGCGTCCAGCTACGAGCTGCGAGAAGAGTAATCTTATGACTATAGCGGTGTGCAGTGGTATTGACCCATCGTTATGCCGAGCTTGGACGATACCTCACCGTAAGTCCTCACGTAGCCGATTGGCCAACGAGGCTGACGCCCGGAGGAGTGGGTCAACTGCACCGACTACCGCTATAGATTCTAAGAACCGGTTTCAAAACGAAACCTACACTAGCAACAGGCTTGAACGAACTCTAGCGGATCGCCTCGTGCGCCCTCAAGCCCGCCTGGCGTTGCTCGCCAGGGCGCCAGTCTCCGGCGGCTGGCCAATAGGAGATGAGCAATAGGTTCGATCATCATCAGGAAGACGCTATTATGGGCGCTGCGCGCGAGAAGGTTGTGAAACTCGACATCAGCGTCCACGTACCCTTCGGGAGCATGGAGCATGTCTCACATTCTGTGTAGCACGGAGCGCATAGTGGCTACGTCCTCTGCGGAGGCACGTGCTGCGGCCAGCCCCGCCACCTCGACCTCCAACACCTTGCGCATCTCCATGAGTTCCCACACAGCCTTCGGCTAAATACGAAGGAAGGTCCCTAAATTCTCCTGTACAGTGCGAGTGCCGTTGGCAGACAACACTGCTCCACTGCCATGCTCTACCCGGAGTAACCCTCGACTTTCCAGCAAATACGGGCCTCCCGAACCACCGTACGGCACACGCCAAACTACACCAATTAATACACCAACCCACCAGCAACAACTGTGAACGATGAGCAACCCTCTATGTGAAAATTCGGCTTCAACAAGCGGATTTTCGAAGAACCGTGAACACGGATAAACGGATCGGCTCGGATTTTTCAACCGCGAGTCGTAGCTCGAATCCTGCTGCGGATATGATCGAAGCTGGCGGACAACTGACGACATGCCGAACGTGGCTGAATCATAGGATGGTGAACTTACGGCAGAACTGCAGATTTTGAAAGGATTCCAAGTAAGTAGTTGATACTAGTTTGACACTAACCCAGGCGAACAGCGGCGAACAAAGGCGATATACTGTATCACCTGTTGGGCTTATTTATGCGGATTTGCGGACAGCCGCAAACACCGGCGAAGGCATCGTTGCGGACTTCTAATCCGCCGGTCGCAGGTTCGAATCCTGCCGGGCGCGCCGCAAGAACTGCGTGATTCACTGTTATTCCGGGAGGTGCGATGCCCATCGACACCGCGTTGGTCGGCGCGCTACACGTGGACTATATCGGGAGGCGGGATCTCGCCGAGCACGATCCCCTCCACCATACCTTGTTCCAGACCTCGACCATCGACGCCTTGCTCGACGGCAAGTACGATGGAGACGTGAGCTTCGCGGAGCTGGCAGAGCGTGGCGACCTCGGCCTCGGCACGCTCGACGCGCTGGACGGGGAGATGATCTCACTCGACGGCGACTTCTACCAGATAAGTTCCGACGGAGTGGCCCGTCCGGTCGACGGGCGCACGAAAACACCCTTCGCCGTCGTGACCTTCTTCGAGCCGAACTTGTCCTTCACGCTGGACAGGACAGACCTAGCCGACCTCTGCGCCCGTGTGGACCGGATCTTCGACGCGGGCATCTGTTGCGCCGTCAGGGTGGACGGGCGCTTCGAGTACGTCAAGACGCGGAGCGTACCCCGCCAGCGCAAACCCTACCCCTCGCTCGTGGAGGTCGTAAAGAACCAGCCCGTCTTCGAGCTACACGAGGTCCGGGGTAGCCTGGTCGGGTTCAGGTTTCCCGACTACGCTCAGGGCATGAACGTCGCCGGCTACCACTTCCACTTCATAACAGCGGACAGAAGCTCCGGTGGGCACGTGCTCGAGTGCCGGTTGACCGAAGGAGAGCTGCAAATCGACCGGGAGGCGGATCTCCGCGTCGAGCTGCCCCCGGCCGTCAGCCTGCCGGTACCTGACCAAACGGCCTCGAAACGCGAGACGCTAGACCGCATCGAAAACGGATAACGTACAACGCGCCTCTATTTTCGGGCCCGGCTTCGTAGCACGGATGTAGGGCGGTTCGAGAACCGTCCGTTTAGATGTCCGTGTCGCGATGGGTTTGGTCGTCGATCTCGACCTCCTCCTTGCGGACGTCCTCCTCGACTACCTCGACGTCTTCGACGACCTGCTTGCGGATGCGGATCTCCTCCTTCACCACGGGCCGTTTTTCGACCACGATCTCTTCCTCGACCACCGGAACGACGATCTCTTCTTCCCCGATCTGCGGTGTGGCGGTGATCTCCTCTCCGGAGGTGCCGCCTTCTTCGACGGGCACACGTTCGACGGTTACCTCGGTGTGCTTTTTGGGCACCTCGAGGCGCTCCCTTTCGGTGCGCACGCGCTTGCGAACACGCATCGCCCCGGCCTCGCGCTCGCGCCTTCCGACCAGGATCTCTTCCTCCGAGCGTCGCACCCTGACCTCGTCATCCTCGCGGCCGGACACGCCCGACGCCGGCTCAGCACTTCCTGTCCCTCCTGTCCCCGCCCGCTCCACTAGGCCCATGTCGGCGGTCCTACCTTCAGTCGTCCCGATTTCGACGCCGCGTGTGATCGGCAGGGCGTAGTGGAGCCGGACCCGCCGCTCGAACGCGGGGGTGATCTCTTCGTCGTAGCCCAAGCTCGGCGCGGTCTCCACCACGGGCATCGGGCGCGAGACCACCATCCGCCTGAGCTGGCCGTCGATCGTGATGACCTCGGCGGGAACCAGTACCGAGCGGTTCGTGACTGTGCCGGGCTCGACCCCCACGTACTCGGGTTGGTCGTTCTCGTCGACGAACAGGTCGCTAATCGGCCCGATCCTCTCCCCGTGCTGGTCGTAGACCTCGTAGCCTGCATACCGCTCTTCCGGCATCACGCCCGACTCCGCTTCTGGTAAAACGCCTGTCTCTCCGGTCTCTTGGGTTGCGCGATCGGGGCCAGTTGCCGGCTCCATTTCTCGAGCCGTCGTGGTTTCCGTTCCTTGTCGTTCATCGGTGCCAAGGGCTTGGGCCGCGGCGGAGCTAATCCCGTCGGCGGCGTCGGCCACGGTGCCCACGGTCCCCATCGCCTTGTCCAGGACTCCCTCGCCTTCTGGGGTCTGATCCTCCCGGTAATCGTGGTGTTCTCGGATCTGACCGTCCTGGCCGTGAAGGAAGAACTCGGTCCCGTCCCGCCGGGCGAGTTCCCTACCACTCTCGGCCGCCTCGGCCTGGGTCCTATGCACCGAGATCGCCCGCTGGTTTCCCTCGCGAAGTACGACCCACGCATCATCCCGAAGCTCGATGTGCACGGCGGTCTTTTGCGCCATATCGTCCACTCCCTTTCGCTTGAATCTACCGTGACCCGAAGGCCGTGTGTTTTTCTACTCTATTCTTACCCGCGGCCCGTCCTTCCCAACACGCCACCTACATCTGTTAGATGTCTCGGAAGGAGGCAGGGTTACGCTGGGCGCAGCGTGCTAATTCGAAGGTTGGTTGGCGCGGCGGTAGGAGCCTGGGGTCTGGCCCGAGAGCCTTCTGGAGGTCTCGGCGAAGTGGTGGACGTCGGAGAACCCGCATTGGGCGGAGATCTCCCGCCTCGTGAGGCTGGTGTGGTGAAGCAGGTCCTGGGCGCGCTGTATTCGCAAATGCAACAGGAACTGGCGGGGCGGCCTCCCGAAACGGTTGCGGAAGACCTGCGAGAAGCGTGAGGCCGAAAGCCCGGCCCTCCCGGCCATGTCCGAGACCGACAGGGGTTCGGAGAGGTGCAGCGACATGTACGAGGTGATCCAATTCAAAAACTCGGGCTCTTCTGCGGATTCGGAGCTCCTGCGGGAGTAGCCGCGTAGAATCGAGAGGATGATCCCCGTTGCCAGGTACTGGGACTCGAGCTGGCCGAGGAAGTCCCTGCGCTGCCAGATGCCTATGGTCTTGAGCATGGTGTCCTTGAACTGCGCGGGATGCGGCGGGACGAACTTGGTCGGTACCCTGACGCCGGCCGCCTCATCAAGGCGGGGCTGCACGAGATGCTCGAGGCCCGAAACGGACCACAAAGCTGCGCTCCCGCGCGGGATTGTGAAAAACATCGAGGTGGATGTCCGGGGTTATGGTGTGGGCAGGACCCTCCAGGGTGTGAAGCTCGCCTGGCTGTATAAAGCAGAAGTCACCGGCACGGAACCTGTACTTGCGCCCTTCGACGCGCGCGATCATCTCGCCCTCCTGGAGGTAGATGATGAGGTAATCTAGAAGACGCCGCCGGGCCGTGTACCACGCGGCCCTTACGGGGAAGCTGGCGTCACGCACGTACGGAACTATGGGCCTTTGCACGGCAGGGTATCCCTCCTCTGGCTCCGACCAGAACCAGCTCGGTAAGCGATTTTTACAACAAACCAGGATGTGTAAGCAATGATCCAAGCTTCCGCGTGGCCTAGTATGCGGGTGAATCAGGTGGGAGCAAAGGAAACGCTCGCAGGGGGCGTGTACAGTCGGGATGGGAAAGAACAAAGCCGTCATCCGGCGAACCGCGACTTGTCGTGCCCTAATCTGGGGCATCTTCGGTGACCTTCGGTATCCGTGTCGACGTTCGAAAGGCAGCTAGACATGCACGCAGAGATATCGCGCAGGCAGTTTCTGGCAAGGGGAGGCACGGCGGCCCTCGGGGTTGGTCTTGCGGGCTCGTTGCTGGCCGGGTGCGGGGGCGGTGGGGGAGGCAGCGGCCAGGTCACGTACTGGAGCAACCTCGAAGGGTCGGGGCCGCAGGACTACTTCAAGAAGAACATAGAGAAGCCCTTCGAGAAGGCGAACAAGGGATGGACCTCAAAGTCACTTTCCAGCCGCCCGATGAGATGGATCGGTTCGTCAGGACGGCTCTGCAGGGTGGAGAGGGGCCGGACATCATCATGACGCCCGGTCCCGCGTACGCTCAGGAGTACATCGACGCAAACCTCTTCGCCGAACTCGATGAGTACTCCAACCAGTACAAGTGGGACGACAAGTTCCTCGGTTGGGCGCTCGACCTCGGGCGCTACGAGGACAACCTCTACGCGATCCCCTACCAGCTCCAGACCATGCTCCTCTACTACAACAAGACGCTCTTCGAGGACAAGGGGATGCAGCCTCCCAAGAACCGCGACGAACTCGAGGCGGTGGCGGAGGAGTTGCAGGGACAGGGCATCACGCCCTTCGCCGCAGGCATCGGCGACGATCCCGCGGCGATCGAGTGGTTCCCGACCGTTTTCTGGAACCACTACTCGGGGCCCGATGCGCTCTACCAGGCGCTGACGGGCGAGATCCCCTTCTCCGACCCCGTCTTCGTGGACGCGATGGAGCTTTTCAACAACTACGTCCAGAAGGGCTGGTTCGGCGGGAGCCAGCAGAGGTTCTTCTCCAACAGCTTCGACGCCCTGCACGCCGACCTGGGAGACGGCAAGGCCGCAATGAACATCGAGGGATCATGGTTCCTGTCGGATATAAGCGATTTCTTCAAAGACTCGGGTGACGCATGGGACTGGGCGCCACTTCCACCATTGAGAAGCGGCGTGCCTCCCGTGCTCTACGAGCTCGGCCTCGGGTCGACGCTTTCGGTCAACCGCCGTGCAGGTGACACAGACGGCGCAGCGGCGTTTATCGACTACCTCACCGCCGATAAGAAGCGCGCCGCCGAGTGGATGGCCGCTGTGCCCTCCGCTTTCAACGCCCCGTTGCCTTTCACCACGTCGGACTTTCCCGCGAGCCTGGATCCCAGAGTGGCGAGACAACTGGCGGACCTCAGCGAGGCCACAGGCAAGGGCAACTTCGGGTATACGGCGTGGACCTTCTGGCCCTCCAAGTCCGACGTGTACATCCAGGAGGAGTCGCAGAAGGTCCTGACCGGGGACATCACGGCGGCCGAGTTCTGCAAGGGGCTCAACGAGCAGTTCACGGAGGAACGCAAGGATGGCGCCGTGCCCAAGATCATCAAGCCGGGGGGCGCCTAGTGGAGCAGGATACGGTCAAACGCGCGCCCTCGGGCGGTCTAAAGCGGCGGAGGCTCCTAACTGCGTGGCTCTTCATGATCCCGCTCGTGTTCATAAACCTGCTCGTCATCCTGGGACCTTCTGTAGCCACCGTCTACTTCTCGTTCACCGAGTGGTCGGGGATAGGTCCACCGAGTTCGTGGGTTTGCAGAACTACAGGGATCTTCTCGCGGATGAAGATTTCCGGCAGGCCATGTGGCACAACGTCCTCTGGACCATTCTCTTCCTCACCGTCCCGATTGTGATGGGCCTGTTAGGTGCGTTTCTGCTCTCGCAGATAAAACGCTTCCAGATGTTCTTCAGGATCGCCTATTTCATTCCCTACGTCGTTGCCAGTGTCGTTAACTGTGCGCTCTGGCAAAACATCCTCGATCCCGAGAGGGGCATAGGATCTGCGCTTGCGTCGATAGGACGCCCTCAGCGGCATACGCAACGGCCACGTTCGCCTCGGAGACCGCGTCGCCGTGTTCGGCCTTGGTGCCATAGGAGCCATCGCGGCCCAGATGGCCAGGGCCGCCGGTGCCGCTTACGTGGCCGTCGTCGACCCGATACAGAAACGCAGGGACGCCGCCGTCGAGGTGGGGGGCGCCCACGCCGCCTTCGACCCGCTTCGTGAGGACGTGGGGCTCGAGCTCAAAAAGGCCACGAACAGGGCCGGCGTCGACGCGGCCATCGAGACCAGCGGAAGCGAGCAGGCGCTGCAGCAGGCGCTCAGGGGCCTCAGCTACGGAGGCACCATTGCCTTCGTCGGGTGGGCGCGTACCTTCAGCGGAACCCTAGATCTTGGCAGGGAGGCCCACTTCAACAACGCCAACCTCGTCTTCTCCCGCGCCAGCAGCGAACCGAGCCGGGATCATCCGCACTGGGACCGGCAGCGCATCGCGACGAGCTGCTGGAGCATGCTCGCCACGGGCGAGATCGATTGCGAGAGGATCGTAGACCCGGTCGTGAGCTTCGGCGAAGCACCCCGCGCATACGAGGAGTACGTGGACCGCAACCCACAGAACAGCGTCAAGCTCGGCGTCGCTTTTGTCTGACGCGCTCTGCAGGAACCCCCACGATTAATTGCTTGTATGAACCCCCGGAGAGCGGGCCACGGCTTGTTTCTCCGGGCAGAGTTTGAGGCATACTCTCTTGCGCTAGCTTTACAGGAGGTTGCAATGCCGCGAGACCGGGCCGAATTGGAAACGTACTCGATAGACGACGTGATCCGGGTCCCCATAGTCCTGC
This sequence comes from Actinomycetota bacterium, assembly GCA_046733115.1. Classification (GTDB taxonomy): domain Bacteria; phylum Actinomycetota; class Rubrobacteria; order Rubrobacterales; family Rubrobacteraceae; genus Rubrobacter_D. The sequence goes on from JBKPOM010000242.1 coordinate 8,900, forward strand.
GCGACGAGGACGGCGTGGCCCACGTTAGGGCCGTCTTCCGGCGTCTGAAGTACGCCGGGGAGCTCGGCCCAAGGGGCCTCGACCCGAACGACACCCTGGAGCTCAGGGGCAACGGCAACGGTCAGCAGCAGGCCACCGTCGAGGTCACGCTCAAGGTCGCCGACGAGCACGAACCCGGAGACTACCTCTGCGTCTCCATCCAGGTCTACGACACCCAGGGCAACGTCGTCATCATCAAGACCCCGAGTCCCTCCAGGCTCTTCCGCATTGTAGACGAAGGCAAACGCGACGACAAAAAGACCGAGTTCCTCGGCTGGGGAGACTGACAAAGAGTAAGCAGCAGAACATCAACCACGCTTTGCCACGCGCCCTTTCGCTGGTAGAATCCTTTTCGCGCTTGGTGGCCGTAGCTCAGTTGGCAGAGCATCGGATTGTGGCTCCGAAGGTCGCGGGTTCGAGCCCCGTCGGTCACCCCCCTATTTGCAGGAAAAACGTGAAGCCTAGGTTCCTTACCTGGCTTCTTGTACTGCAACCGTACTGCAACCCTCTACCCGAAGGATTCGTCCAGGCCTTCCACGGCGTCGTCGCCTATGCCCCCCAAGAGGTGCGAGTAACGGTCCATCGTCTGCGTGATGGAGGAGTGCCCAAGCAGCGACTGCACTATTTTGGGGTGCATGCGCCTCCTAAATAGCTCCGTGGCGAAGGTGTGGCGCAGGCTGTGGAAGGTGAAGCCCTGATCATGCAGTCCTGCCTCCTGCAGCAGAACCTTGAACTCCCGGTGGTAGAGGTTGCTGGGGTTTATCGGCTTGCCCACACGGTTGGGAAAGATGAGATCGTGATTTTCCCATAGTTCGCCTAGCCGCAGTCTCTCTTCGTTCTGCCGTAGCCTATGGGCTTGGAGGGCGGCCACGGCGCTCTTGTTGAGAGGTACACACCGGCGGCTGGCTTTGTTCTTTGTAGGGCCGAGGTCTAGCCCGTGGTCTGACACCTTTAAGGAGCCGCGCACGGAGAGCGTGCCCGTGTCTAGATCAACGTCGGTCCACCTAAGCCCTAATAGCTCACCCTGCCTCAAGCCCGTATGGACGGCCACGACGTAGAGGGCCTCGTTGCGCTGTCCATGGGCGGCCGTTAGCAACGCTCGGACTTGAGCGAGAGAGAGGGCCTTAGCCTCTTTTTGGCTGCGGCTGCTGCGGGGTCGCTCTCCGCTTGCCACATTGCGGGGAATCAGGTCGTCTATGACGGCCTGATTCAGAGCTTTCTGCAAGGTGGTGTGGATGTAGTCCACAGAGCGTGGGGAGAGCGTCTTGCTCTTTTCGTTATAGAGCCTTCGGATTTCGGCACGTGTCAGCGCCTTAAGTTTCCTGTGCCCGAGCGTGGGCTTCAAGTGGTTGTTAGCTATGCCCTCGTAGCGGACGAGCGTGCTATGGACCAGCTTGCCGGCTTCCACGAGGGGCTTTAGGCAGTCTTCGAGCCAGCGATCCATCCACGCTCCGACCGTGAGGCTACCGGCGTTGAAGCTAAGCCCGCCCTCGTGGTCCGAGAGCGCCTTAGCTAGCTTCGCGGCCACTTCTTGCCGGGTTTTACCGTAGAGGGTTTTGCGCTTGCGCCCCTCGGCCGTATGCACCGTATATTGGGCGCACCAACCCCCAGTCTTATGGCACGCTTCGGCGGACGACTCCAGCGCTCTAGCGAAGGGAGGTCTTAGTCGAAGGTCGATACGAGGGTGATGTTGATACCGCTCTGATACCACCGCGAGCGCAATACGGTGCAACACTGGGCAAACCTGAGCAGAGACAGCCGCCTAGATATGCGGGATTCGCAAGCCCGTG
>JBKPOM010000243.1:0-6100 GCA_046733115.1 Actinomycetota bacterium
CGTGAGGATCGTACAAGGGCCACTATTCCTCTACCACCTCGTCGATGGATACGCCGTGCCCCTGGCGATCTTCGTCAGTGTAGGCATGTAGGGGGGGAGCCGCTCGCCGCTCTCCAGGCGCCTCAGGGTATCGAGGTGTACGTGAGCGAGCTCCGCCGCCTCCTTCTGGGTGAGGCTCCGCTGCTCCCTAAGGACCCTGAGCTTCAGCGCGATCGCTCCCGGCATCATTGCTCCTCTCGGTCTCAGAGGGCCGGAGCCTCTTAGAGCCCCGGTCCGACGAGGCTACCCATGCGAATAAGCATACCGCTCGGTGTAGACCGGAGCTGTGCGAACTTCTTACAGCGTATTGTGTTGATATTGGCCCACACCCGCTATGCATGTACGAGTGGTTGAGTAAGCCCTTGGGCCGGACCGTATGTACGCATCATGTGATGTGGATCAACCACACCGAAATCCGCTGTAGAGTGAATAAGTGTGCCTTGCTGTCTGGGCTATATTCAACTAATATGTTGAATATATGAACACCGCCGACCACAGGGAGTTCAAGGACCGGCTCTTCGAGCAGTTCGCTAGGGTGGGCAAGGCTTTGGCGAGCCCCAGGCGCCTTGAGATAGTGGACCTTTTGGCCCAGGGCGAGCGTACGGTCGAGGAGATTGCTAGGGAGACTTCGATGTCCGTGGCCAGCGCCTCGCAGCACCTCCAGGCGCTCAAGGCGGCTCGGATGGTCGAGGTGCGCCGAGAGGGACTCTACATGCACTATCGGCTGGCCGACGAAGACGTGTTCCGGACGTGGCAGGCCGTCCGCGCCCTCGCCGAGTCGCGCCTGGCCGAGGTCGACCGGGTGGTTGAGTCCTACCTGGAGGATCGGGATGCCCTGGAGGCCGTAGACGCAACCGAGTTGATGGAGCGCCTGAGCGACGAGGGCGTGGTCGTCCTCGACGTCCGCCCGGAGGAGGAGTACAGGGCCGGGCACATACCCGGTGCGCGATCCGTGCCCGTGGACGCCCTTGAGGCCGCGCTGCAGACGCTCCCGAGGGACCGGGAGATCGTCGCCTACTGCCGGGGTCCCTACTGCGTGTTCTCCGACGAGGCGGTCGCCCTCCTCAGGTCGCGCGGCTACAGGGCTTACAGGCTGCGGCAAGGACTGCCCGACTGGCGCGCTGCAGGGATGCCCGTGGAGGACTAGAGGGGAGGAAAGTGCCGGAAGGCAACATAGACGCGACGACCCTGAGGGACATGCTGGAGCGCGGAGAGCGGGTTGCGGTCGTGGACGTTCGCAAGGGTGAGGACCACGCGGAGTGGTCAATACCCGGAAGCTTGAACTTCGACGCCTACGATGCCCTGAACGCGGGCGACGAGCGGGCCATGCAGGGGCTCGAGCTGCCCGAGGGCGTGCCCGTGGTCACCGTCTGCGGGCGTGGCCGTTCGAGTGCGGTGGCCGCGGAGCAGCTGCGGCGCCGGGGATACGAGGCGTACTCCCTTGAAGGCGGGATAGAGGCCTGGAGCCTCGCCTGGAACACGGCAGAGGTGCCCCTGCCCGGGACAAGGGCTGAAGTGGTGCAGGTGCGACGCACCGGTAAGGGGTGTCTGTCCTACGTCGTCGGGTCCGACGGCGAGGCCGTAGTCGTAGACGCTTCCCTGGAGCCCGAGGTGTACCTCTGGCTGGCGGAAGGGCGCGGCTGGCGGACCACCGGCGTGCTCGACACCCACGTCCACGCCGACCACCTCTCCCGCTCCAGGAGGTTAGCCGGACTGGCCGGCGCGACCCTCCACATGCCTGAGGGCGCTCCGGTCGCCTTCCCGTTCTCTCCTCTCGGGGACGGGGACGCGCTCGAGGTCGGCTCGGCAAAGCTAGAAGCTATCCGGACCCCTGGCCACACGCCCGAGAGCACGAGCTACCTCTTGGATGGGCGGGCGCTGTTCACCGGGGACACGCTGTTCCTGTCGTCGGTGGGCCGACCCGACCTTGACGCCACGCCGGAAGGCTCCCGCGAGAGGGCGCGCGAGCTCTACCGCTCCCTGCGGCGTCTCCTTACTCTAGAACCAGGGACGCTCGTCCTACCCGGGCACACGAGCGAGCCCGTCGCGTTCGACGAGGAGCCGATCCACGCGCCGTTGTCGGAGGTGCGCGAGGGCGTCCGGGTCCTTGAGGAAGACGAAGCCGCCTTCGTGGAGACGGTCGCGGGCGGCGCAGCCCCGGCGCCGCAGAACTTCGAGCGCATAGTCGAACTGAACAGGGCGGGGGAAATCCCGGAGGGCGACCCCGCCGAGCTCGAGGCCGGAGCCAACCGCTGCGCGGTGGGATAGCGACGGCGCCTTCGTGACCCAAGGGGTGCCATCCCCGGGCGTCCGTCTGGGACTCAAGGAGAACTGGCGGCAGTTCGCTATCCTGGTGCTGGTCAACGCCTTCGTCGGCGGCATGGTCGGCATCGAGCGGACCGTCGTGCCGCTCTTGGGACCGGAGGAGTTCGGACTCGTCCTCAAGACGGCGATCTTCTCGTTCATCGCCTCCTTCGGTGTGGTGAAGGCTTGCTCCAACCTCGTCTCTGGGGTGCTCGCCGACAGCATGGGCCGGAAGAAGGTCCTAGTCGCGGGGTGGCTGATCGGGGTGCCCGTGCCCTTCATGATCATGCTCGCCCCCTCGTGGGGGTGGATCGTTGCGGCCAACGTCCTGCTCGGCGTCAACCAGGGACTAGCCTGGTCAATGACGGTGCTGATGAAGATAGACCTGGTGGGACCGCGGAACCGGGGCCTCGCGGTGGGGCTCAACGAGTTCGCTGGCTACCTCGCGGTGGGGGCGACTGCCCTGGCCACGGGCTACATCGCCTCCGTCTACGGCCTGAGGCCCGAGCCCTTCTACCTCGGGGTAGCTTACGTGGCGCTGGGACTCCTCGTCTCGGCCTTCCTGGTGCGCGACACCGAAGAGTACGTCCGGCTCGAACTCTCGAAGCACCCGCCAGAGCCGAGCCCCTTGGGCTTCCGCGAGGTCTTCGCCAGGACCTCCTTCAAGAACCGCAACCTCTTCGCCTGCTCGCAAGCCGGCCTTGTCAACAACCTCAACGACGGCATGAGCTGGGGCGTCTTTCCCCTGTTCTTCGCCTCCTTCGGGCTAGGAGTGGGGCGCATAGGCATACTGAAGGCCGTCTACCCCGCAATCTGGGGCATGCTGCAGGTCGCAACGGGGCCCCTGAGCGACCGGTGGGGACGCAAGGGCCTCATCGTCGGCGGCATGTGGGTCCAGGCGGGCGCGCTCTTCGTCACCGTGCTGGGCCGCAGCTTCGGGTGGTGGCTCGTGGGGAGCGTCCTGCTGGGGCTCGGGACCGCCATGGTCTACCCGGCCCTGATCGCGGCCGTCTCGGACGCCTCGCACCCCTCCTGGCGGGCTCGCTCGCTAAGCGTCTACCGCTTCTGGAGGGACATGGGCTACGCGGTGGGCGCCCTCTCGGCGGGCGTGGTCGCCGACCTCTTCGGGCTCTCGTGGGCCATAGGCTCCGTGGGGGCGCTCACGTTCGCGTCGGGGGCCATGGTCGCGGTTGTCTTCCGCGAGACGAAGGGGGGACGGGTAGGCAGCAAAGGTGCCACCTAGGGCCGAGGGAAAGGAGTGGACCATGGAAGCCAAGGACGTGAAGGCGTTCTTCGAGCGGGTGGCGAGCGACTGGGACACCATGCGCCTCGCCTACTACGACGAGCGCGTGATCGAGAAGATGGCCGAGGTCTCGGGGATCGGCGAATCCTCGGAGGTCGCCGATGTCGGCACTGGCACGGGCTTTGTCGCCGCGGGGCTCGCTTCGCGGGTGGAGCGAGTCATCGGGATAGACAACGCCTTGACGATGCTCGAGGTGGCCAGGGAGAACGTCCGGGCCCTCGGCGCGTCGAACGTGGAGCTAGTGCTCGGAGAAGCGACGCTACTACCCCTGGAGGAAGGCGTGGTGGACGCCGCGTTCGCCAACATGGTCTTGCACCACGCCGAGGACCCGACAGCGATGCTGCGGGAGATGGCCCGCGTCGTGAGGCCGGGAGGCATGGTGGCCATCACCGACGAGGTGGCGCACCCTTACGCCTGGATGCGCGAGGAACACGCCGACGTCTGGCTGGGGTTCGAGCAGGACCAGGTGGAGCGCTACTTCGCCGCGGCCGCGCTCGAAGATTACGGCTACGAGCCTCTAGGAATGCAGTGATGCATCCATTCCACGACCTCGGGTGAGGTCGCTGACATCAGCATCTTCGCCGCGTGGGGCCGAGTCCCACGCAGGAGAGTGGATCCCGCGGCTACAAAATAGGCACCCTTGCGGTAGCGGACTAGAGTTCTGCGAACTTCGGAGAACTCCGTCAACGCGAAGTTCGCAGAAGTTCCCTTCCACGCACTCCGGTGAATAAGCGCTGGTTCTCCTTCGCGGCCGTAGTGGCTAGGCGGGAAGCGGGGCTCGGGAGCCGGCTCAGCTCACCGCCCTCTTCACGAGCGCGCCGATCTTTGCCTCTTCGGTGTCGGTCAGCTCCTTCAGCGCGAAGGAGGTCGGCCACATGGCGCCTTCGTCGAGGTTCGCCTTGTCGCTGAAGCCGAGCGTCGCGTACCTCGAGTTGAACTTCTGCGCGCTTTGGAAGAAGCAGACGACCTTGCCGTCCTTGGCATACGCGGGCATCCCGTACCAGGTTTTCGGCGAGAGGGCTGGCGCGCTCGCCTTGACGATCTCATGAAGCCGCTCGGCCATGGCGCGATCCGGCTCCTGCATCTCGGCGATCTTCGCGAGCACGGCGCGTTCCCCATCCGCCCTCTGCGCTTCCGCGTTCTGCTCTCGGGCGCGCTCCCTCATCGCTGCTCGTTCCTCGGCCGTGAACCCCTCGGACTTCTTCGCGCTCATCTTTGCCTCCTATGCGGTTCTTCCGTGTCCTACTGCGTCCGGCAAGAAAAGTCTACTCGCGGCTGCGTAGCCTCACTTCTCGATTCCTGATCGGTCTGCTCACCCGTTTGGCCACGCACGAGGGCATCCCCGCCGTCACGCGTGCCACCCAGCGTCTATCGGCGCAAGGCGGCACACCGACCGGCTCGCTGAAGCGACTGCTGAAGGTGTCCAGCGTCGGGATAATACCCGAGGAGTGCCGATCCCAGCCGGGGACGCTAATAGGTGGTGGACCGGGGCTATACGTACTTCCTAGAACGCCGTTTGGGCGAAGTTCGCAGAACTCTTCTTCCACGCACTCCGGTGAATAGGGGGGTACGACGTTCAGGGGATTGTGTGTTCCCCGACACCGCATGTTCGCGCGTTTCGTGTGAACGTGCGGGCCATGGAGGGCTATCGGGCGCTGGAGAAACGGCGGCATGAGGGAGCGGTGGATAGAAAAAGGGCGCCGGACGATGACATGAGGGTGATGGCGTGGTTGGAGGACACTGTAGGACGCGTCCGCCAGCAAGGTAAGACGAAGCTTGAGAAGTTACTCCGAAGCGTCCTCAACGAGTTGCGCGAGATGGAGGGCGAAAGGGAGTTTGAAAGACCGGGCTGAGCCTGCGGCTGAACTTCTCAGAACCCCTACAGGCGAAGTTCGCGGAGTTCATCTTCCACGCACTCCGCGGCGGGGATCCGAACAAAAAGGGGGGAGCAACGACCGCTCGGGCCCCACTCCCCGGTGTCGCCGCCCACCCTACGCCTCAACCCTCTTGGTCGCCTCGCTCTCGGGGGCACCCAATGGAAGCGTATTTCCCGTTTAGCGCTGTTGTTACACGATATTAGCAGGGACAACTCCGCAGATGGGAGCTTCTAGTGGAAGGGATGGGCGCGCTCAGTGTAAAAAATGGGAGCGCCCAGTGGAAGACAACCCGGGCGCAGCGAATGCCCAGATGGGACAGTGGTTCTGTCATCCCGACAAAATGTACTGCAAAGTGGGGTATTTGTAGAGCGCGCACGCTGGCCTAAAGACGATCGCCTAAAGGGGTGAGCACATAGGAGCCTCTAATGGAAAGGATGGGAGCGCCCAGTGGAAGGAATGGGAGCTCTCAGCGGAAAGGATGGGAGCGCCCAGTGGAAAGGATGGGAGCGCCCAGTGGAAAGGATGGGAGCGCCCAGTGGAAAGGATGGGAGCGCCCAGTGGAAAGGATGGGAGCTGT
>JBKPOM010000244.1:0-24216 GCA_046733115.1 Actinomycetota bacterium
CGCCGAGGCGGGAGCAACGATAGTAAAGGAGGCACAGGAGATCTTCTTCGGGCGTCACGGTTTCTTTGCGGACCCCGAGGGCTTCTTGTGGGAGGTGGCATGGAACCCTTCCTTCCCGATGGGCGCGGACGGCAGCATCGAACTGCCCGGCTAGGCACCTCGTCCCGGAGATCTAGCTTCCGAGAAGCACCTTTGCTAGGTACTTGGGTGAATAAGGACCAGACACTTTAGCGACAGGTAACAGATGTGGTTTATTGTGGGTGTATCGACCTCCAAACTGTAAATGCTGGTACAGACCAAGATGGCGTGGGACGGTCAAGTTGTGCAGCAACCGTGCAGCAACCCGAGTAAACCTCCTGAAACGGTGGGAAATACGGCAACACAGAAACACAGCAGTTTGCAGCTATTTTGCAAATCCTGGAAAGCTCCGGAAAACTATCTCACCGCCTTTGTACGGCGGAAGGCGTGGGTTCGAATCCCATCGGCTCCACTCTAAAAGATGGTGTTTTGCAGGCACAACATTGACTATCGGTGGAGACCAGGAACAAGTTCGGGGACTTCATACTGCAACCGATACTGCGACGCATCAGCCCAAGGTAGTCGCTAGCTTCTGACCCCGGCGTCACCACAAGGGGTGTGCATCCTATGTTCTTACGCAGCCGTTTCTGTATTCCGTTCTTACTGTCGGTGGCACTGCAAGCCCGAAATCGTGGGACACCGATACCTTCCTAGCGAACCATAGGTCGGCCAACTCCGAGTAAAGACACGAACCGGGTTTTCTGTACGGTACCGGTTCAGTCCCTTAACCTAGGGGCACGAAGTTGCCGGGAGCGACGTCGTCCGGGACATCGAATTGACCCAGCGGAGGCGTGCACTCTGCAGATCGAGTGCCTCCGACCTTGATACTATCGGTGATTATCGACCTCCGTCTGGTTGTCATCCGCTTCCTGCCGCGCTTCGCTCCGCACGGACGTTGCGCGAGTCCTGGCGACTTCTGTCTCGCGAGGGCTCCGCCGACACGAGGGCCGGGACGAGGGCCCCAGCAGCATGCTCGGATGCTTGCGCCCTAACCTTTAGGTAAGCTGTCCGGCACGACCAATGGGGGAGGTGCCATGTGCTGTCAGGAGACGAGAACGCTGAACTTGCCGCCCAAGGTAATCGAGGCGCTCGCCCGCTACCGCCCGCCGGCTCCTCGACGAGCGGGGGTGGGATTGGGGCGACGAGCAGCTCCCGGACTTCTTCCGGTGGGCCCGCTTCTCCTTGCTCGGCCCGCTCTTCGACGCGGTCGCGGATACGGGCGACTGGGCGAAGGCCATCTGCTCGGTGATCGGCGACGACATTCCGCCGGGCATCGTCGTGCTGTGGGTCGACGAGCGCGGGGGGCTCCACGCCGACGTCGGGGCGGCCCGGGCCGCGATACCTGGCCAGACCGTGGCGATAGACGTCGTGATCGACTCCGCCGTGGACGGCGAACTCTTCCTCACTGTTGCCGATCGCGAAGTTGAGATGGCCCCGCCCGGGGCCCAGATCGAGACGATCGACCTCGACGTTGCCGATCCAGTTTTCACCGTCGTAAACGGTGACCAGACGTTGAGCGTCGACGGTGCGATCCGGCCGTCCGCGGCGGCCGAGCTCAGGCTCTCCTCGTCTCGGTGCGCGCGCTGGTCGGTCACCGACTCCAGCGGCGGAGCCTGGTTCCCCGATGGCGTGCTGGCGAAGTGGGACGTCCATCATCGGCCATTCTTCCACGGCCACGACATCACCGTTGCGGTGCCGGCTGAGGTGCTCCACGTGGTCTGCACTCGAGGCCTCGAGTTCGAGCGAACGGAGCTCGACGTGTTCCCGCCCGCGGGCGAGACGCAGATCGTCGGGTGCGATCCGCGAAGACTTTTCGACCCGACCGCCGAGGGCTGGTACGGCGGCGACCTACACGTCCACATGAACTACAGCGGCGACCTGGTCTGCACGCCGAGCGAGGCGGCCCGGATGCAGCTCGGCGAGGGTCTCCACCTAGCCAACATTGTCGCGGCGAACCTCAGCACCTCGATCGTCTACGACCGCGACATGCTCGAGCAGTTTGCCGGTGCCGACCTGCCGTGGTCAACCGACGACACGGTTGCGCGGATGGGAGTGGAGTACCGCAACGACCTCCTCGGCCACGTGCACGCCCTCGGGCCGAGCGGGCCTCCAACCCGCTACTACACCGGCCACGAACGGTTGGATCATCCAGAGGACTGGCCGCCAAACAAGGTCGCGGGCGAGGAGATGCGGGTGCTGGGGGCGACGGTGGGCTATCCCCACCCCGCGTTCACGGCGTTCCCAGAGGACTGGTTCACTAGCCGCTTCTTCCAGACACCGCGGTCGGTCGAGGCCCGAGAACTCGTCGCCGATGCCGCGCTCGGTGTCGTCGACTCCATCGACCTCATCTCCCCTTTCGACGACGAAAGCGCGGTGTTCCTCTACCACCGCCTGTTGTCGTGCGGGTTAAGGCTAACCGCCACGGCCGGTACCGACACTTTCCTATCGTTCTCGCACGGTCCCAGCGTGGCCTCCAACCCCCCGGGGTGGGGACGTGTCTACGCGCACCCGGGCGAGCAGGGTCTGTCGGTGGCGGCGTTCAAGGAGTCCATCCGCGCAGGACGTACGGTGGTCACCAACGGACCGTGGCTCACCTTTGAGGTGAACGGACAAGGACCTGGGGCGGTACTCGATTTGGCTGCCGGGGACCGCCTCGACCTCCGGGGCCGCGTGCAAGGCCACGGGGCCGAGCACCTGGCGCTCGTCAGCCCCGACGGGGTCGTGGCGGAGGGCGACGCGGCGTCTGAGCTTCGGTTCGAGACGATGTTGGAAGACGGGCCAACATGGATCGCGGCCGTGGCCCGCGGTGACGGCCATCCCAGCACCCTCGATGCGTCGGTGCTGGCCCACACCTCGCCGGTGTACGTCGACGTCGCTGGTCGGCGCGTCGCCCGAGAGGCCGACGCGCAATGGTGCTTGGAGTTCCTCGACACGCTCGAGCGCTTTGCCGGCGACCACGGCCGCTTCGATCCCGCGACCCGCGACGCCCACTTCGGCGACCTCGTCGCGGTTCTCGAGGAGGCTCGCTCCTTCTACCGTCGAGTGGCCGACGCGGCGGACCGGTAAGTGGGACATCGTCTGATAGCGGTTTACGGACCGAGCGCAACAACGGTCCCTCGGCCAAAAGCAGCGTTGCACCGATGGGAAACCGGCTCAAGAAGAGGACGGACATGAACACCGCAGGGCAGTCGATGCAAGGAGCAACCAATGAAGATTGAAGGCAAGGTAGCCGTCATCAGCGGCGGTGGTTCGGGGATCGGCCGGGCGGCGGTCCTCGCGCTGGTCGGGCGCGGCGCGAGGGTCGTCGTCGCGGACATCGACGAGGACGGTGGCCGCCGAACCGTCGATATGGCCAGCGAGAGGGGTGGCGTTACCGTGTTCCGCCGCTGCGACGTCACAAAAACCGAGGACCTCGCCTCCGCCTTCGACCTGGCCATCGAGCGCTTCGGGCGCCTCGACATCGCCTTCAACAACGCAGGGATCATCGGCGAGGACCTCTTCGCCGACGACCCGGACGACTGGAAACGCGTCATCGAGATCGACCTCACCGCGGTCATCGACGCCACCCGCCTCGCCGTCCGAAAGATGCGGCTCGTAGGCAATGCCGGAGCCATAGTCAACACCGCCTCGCTGATCGGTCTGTGGCCGATGCCGAGCGCCCCCGTCTACGCCGCGGCGAAAGCGGGCGTCGTCAACTTCTCGCGGTCCCTCGGTTATCTGGCCGAGGAATCCGTCATTCGCGTGAACGCGATCTGCCCCGAGCTCGTCGATACGCCGATGGCGCACGTGCTTGGTGGAGAACAGTTAGAAGAGTTGCGCAAGTCGGGCGACATCCTCACTCCCGAGGCCATCGCCGCCGGCGTGGTCGAGCTCGTCGAGGACGACGCGCGCTCCGGGGAGGTGATGCAGATCACTTCGTCCGGCGGCCAGGAATACGTGACGGTATAGGCCGCACAGGAAGAAGGGGCAATTGTTGTCAAGAGGCGGGGAAAAGGAGACGCTATGGACGAGCATGGGGCGGCGTGGGCCTTGGGCTGGGTGAGCGTGGGGGTCGGCTTCACGGCAGTCACTGCCTAAAGTGAAACGTTACTCGGCCGAACAAGTAAGGTACCGTAGCCCATACGTGTAGGCCCACAGACTATAGGAGAGGGTATTGGATCGGCACGCAAACGCATCCGCACTGCATCACTGGGATCGGACAGAGATCATCCGTATCGTAGATGAAATAAACAACGCCGTCGATGCGAAAGAGTGGGTGAGGTGCCGAGGATATTTCACCGACGAAATCTACGCCGACTTCACCTCGCTGGCGGGCGGCTCGCCTGGCAACATGCCTGCCGATGACCTCGTAGGAGCCTGGGCCTCTAATCTCTACGCTGATAAGCTGAGCCACCACATGCGTACCAACCACCGGGTCACCATAGATGGCGACAGCGCCGAGGTGTTCTCCAAAGGTTGCGCCCTCAACATCCTCCATCGGCCCAACGGCTCGAACCTCTAGGAGGTCTGGGGCAACTACACCCATACCCTAGAACGCACGGGTGAGGTCTGGAAATGCTCGGGCATGACGTTCGTCGTCACCCACGCGCGGGGCAACGAGATGGCTCGCGACTACCTTCCGGAGCAGTAATGCCGCGTACGGCTCTCGTCACCGGGGGCAACCGCGGTATCGGCCTCGAAGCGTGCCACCAGCTCGCCGGATCAGGGATGAGCGTTGTGCTTGCCGCTCGCGACCCCGAACGGGGCGAACAAGCCGCCCAAGAGCTGCGGGCCGAAGGGCTGAACGTCACCTACGAGCGCCTGGACGTTACGGACTCACAGAGCGTCGAGGATTGCGTTCGGCGGCTGGCCGATACCGGCACGGAAATAGACGTGCTCGTCAACAACGCCGGCGTCTATCCGACGGAGGCGGTTTTCTCCGTAAGCCAGGAGACCTTGGTGCTGGCTTTGCAGGTCAACACGCTCGGACCGTTCAGGACCTGTCAGGTATTCGTGCCGGGAATGGTGCAACGTGGCTACGGTCGGGTTGTCAACGTCTCCTCCGGCGGCGGTTCGTTTGGCGAGGGCCTGGGACCTGCCGCCTACGCCGTCTCTAAGGCCGCCCTGAACGCCCTTACCGTAAAGGTGTCGCAGGCGGTGCGGGGGGACGTGAAGGTCAATGCCATGTGCCCCGGCTGGGTTAGGACGGACATGGGCGGCTCTGGTGCGCCGCGCTCGCCCGAGGAGGCGGTTGACACGCTAGTGTGGCTCGCCACCCTTTCGGAGGTTGGTCCGAACGGCGGATTCTTCCGGGACCGGAAACCTATCCCATGGTAGTCGATCGTGAAAATGTAGTTAGGGGGTAGCTTAACGGGCAGGCGTGGAGAAAGCAGCGGTGGAACCACCCCCAGGCTTCAGTTGCCGGGGCCACAATCCTCGGGCGGACCGAGCAGCCTCTACACCATGAAGCACGTGCGGTTACTCATCCGTGACGTGGTTTTCAATACTTGTGCAGCAACCGTGCAGCAACACGAGACAATGACCTGAAAACTCGGGAAAAGCATTAACGCAGAAACTATCGATTTTGCAGTTATTTTGAAACCTGTGGAAAGGGCCTGCAAACCATCGAGCCGCCTTTGCCCGGCGGAGGTCAGGGGTTCGAATCCCCTCGGCTCTACTCCCATACTATGGCGCTTCGCCTCTCTCCGAGAGTTGAGCCGGAATTATTCCGCCGGCGCTTCTGGAGAAGCTCTTCGCGAGAGCGCAATGGAGCGACATTACGTGTGCTCGAGGTCGTTGTTGGAAGTAGAAACCTCGAAGCAGCAGCGCGGTCTCTCACCACGGTCGCACCGCTCGTAGACGGGCACGCCCGCTACCTCGGTGACCAAAGTCTCGGCCATGCGACACACCTCGGGGTGGTCCGGTGTCAATGCAGCCAGCGGGCAGCTGTAGCCCTGAATGACTAAAGCACCGTCCCGCTCTTCGAGTTGCGTGAGGCCACCCAGTTCGTTGAGCACGGCAACAGCCGCCTCGAGCCGGGCGCGTGTACCGTCCGTAGGGACGGTTTTGCCTTCCTCCAAGTCGCGCCCCACAGCTCTTAACAAGGCGTCCCTGTCCTCGGCCCCAAGGCGCTCGTCCAAGACGTCCAAGAGCCGGCGAAGCGTAGGTTCGTATGCCTTCGTAAACAGGTCCTCGGCCTTAGGCGTCAGCTCGTAGACGTAGGCAGGCTTGCCGCCGCTGCCGCGACGGACCGAACCTCGCTGACGCACGATCCCGTCGCGCTCGAGGACCGCTAGGTGCGCTCTGACGCCGTTGTTCGTAAGGCCCTGTGAGTGGGCGAGTTCTTCGACGGTACGGCCCGAACGACGCAGCAGCGGGACGATCTGCCCCCGCGTGCTTTCGAAGTATCTCTCGTCCCAGTTGGTAGCCAATTTGCTCCCTCCGTTCGTCGTGCTCAGTATAGTAAGTAAAGCAAATATTTCTAATAAATCAAATAAATAATTGACATATTACGGAAACTCCGTATAGACTACCTGCAAGGCAGCGACCACGAGCTTTGAGGAAGTACCTGATGGAGCACACGGCACTGAGAACGGTAACGTCGGAGCGCGTCCCCGCCGTCCGCCTATTGCGGGTCGGCGCGCTGTCCGCGGCCTTGTCGGGGAGCGTCAACGCGCTCGTGCTTGTGATCGCATCGTCCCTCTTTGGGCCCGTCGTCATCCCACCCGACGAGGCGGTAACGCTTGGCCAGGTCGTGGGCGCCAGCGTAGCCGGTGCTGTTAGCGCGGCTGCCATGTTCGCCGTCATCGTCCGCTTGATTCGGCGCCCGATACGTATCTTCTGGGGCGTCGCTGCCGTCGGTTTACTCCTGTCGTTCATCCCCATAGTGTTGGCGGGCGCCACGGGATCGTCTGTGGGGACGTTGGCCTTTATGCACGTGGTGGCCGCGGCCACCAACATCGGTCTGTTCACGAGATTAGGCCGAAAGGAGAAAGGTTGCTGGGAAGGTCAGGGATGTGGAGAGGAGGTTGGTAACCTCATCGCTTTGTTAAGGGGAACGCAAACAACACTCCGGGACAGATAACTAGAGGAGGCAATGGGCAACCATGGCTGAACACACGAAGATCACCGCTCTCGACAACGGACCTTACTTGGTGCAGGGACAGGTCCTGCTGCTAGACGCCGAGGGCAGCGAGTTTCTTACCCGGCGTGCGACCGTTGCGCTATGCCGCTGCGGGGGATCGACGAATAAGCCGTTCTGCGACGGCACCCATTCGAAGGTCGGTTTCCGGGCGGCGGAGAGGGCCGTTCGACAGGAGGAGCGGGTGTCATGATTCCGGCTACCCGACGTGTCGCCCAAGCGAACTTGCCGACCCGCTACGGCATCTTCGAGGTGTTCGTCTACGACACCACCGACCACAAAGAACATGTAGCGCTCACCCTTGGAGCGATCGACGACGGCGAGCCGGTTCTGGTCCGCGCGCACTCGGAGTGCCTGACGGGCGACGTCTTAGGATCGTCTCGCTGCGACTGCGGAGAACAACTTGCCGATAGCCTGCGGTTCTTGCGAGAGCAGGGCCGCGGCGTCCTTCTCTACCTCAGGCAGGAGGGCCGCGGCATCGGCCTCGCCAACAAGATCTCCGCCTACGCGCTCCAGGAGCGGGGCCTCGACACGGTCGAGGCGAACCTTGCCCTGGGGTTGCCGGAGGACGCGCGCGACTACCGGGCGGCAGCCGAGATGCTGCTCGACCTCGGCGTGCGCGCGGTCTGCCTGCTGACCAACAACCCGGCGAAGGTCGAAGGCCTCGGGCGTCACGGCGTCGAGGTCGTGGAGCGCGTGCCGCTTCGGATCTCGCCGAACCCCTCCAATGTAGGGTACCTGCGAACAAAGCGGGAGAAGATGGGACACCTCTTCCCGATGGCCGTGCTCCGCGAAGTCGCGTGGCAGGGATGGGCATAATGAAAATGATGCACGACGTGGACGCCACGAAGACGATTCCATTACCCCGACCGTTCGTCACCCTGGGCTACGCCCAGACGCTCGACAGACGCTTGGCCACCTCTACCGGCAGTTCGCAATGGATCAGCGCTCCTGAGTCGCTGCGCTCCAGGCATGAGCTGCGCACCGAGCACGACACGATCGTGGTCGGAGTCGGCACGGTCTGCATGGACGATCCTCGCCTGACGGTCCGGCTGGTCGCAGGTCAAGACCCTCTGCGCGTCGTAGTCGATAGCACCTTGCGCACACCGCTAACCGCCGCCGTACTCACGGAGGAAGCGGCGCCCGGCACCGTGCTCGCCGTGACCGATCGCGCGCCCGCCGCAAAGCGCGATAAGGTTAGTGCCCTCGGCGCCACCGTATTGTGCCTACCGACCGACACCGGAGGACGCGTAGACCTTATCGCCCTGCGGGCAGCACTGCACCAGTTGGACGTTGGTTCGATGTTGGTGGAAGGAGGGGCGCAGATGATCACCGCGCTCCTCCAAGCCCGGCTGGTCAACCGGCAGGTCGTCTGCGTAGCCGCCAAGATCCTCGGATCCGGTATCCTGGCCGTGGGAGGTCTTGACATCCGCGAGCTCGCCCGGGCCATGATCGTCACCCATACCTCCGTCACCCGCTACGGCGCAAATCTGGTCTTCGAGGGTCGGGTCGCGTATCCCCTCGCACCTCCGGCGTCCATTGAAAGCGAGGAGGGTGCCGGATGCGCTACGGCATAGTGACGGCCAACCTGGGCGAGTACGCCGATCCGCGCATGGCGGTCCGCCTGGCCCGCGCGGTCGAGGAGGCCGGCTGGGAGGCCTTCTTCGTGTGGGACCACCTCGGCTTCGTGCGGGGCGTGCCCTCGGGTGATCCCTACGTAACCTTGGCCGCGGTTGCGGCCTCCACCACGCGCCTCAAGCTGGGGCTCGCCGTCACCCCGCTGGCGCGCCGACGCCCGCAGGTCGTTGCCAGCGCCTTGGCGAGCCTGGATCTACTTAGCGCTGGGCGCGCGATCTTCGGAGCCGGGCTCGGTGGAGCGCCGGAGGAGTTCACCGCCTTCGGCGAGCCGGGCGACGCGAAGCGGCGCGCAGCCATGCTCGACGAGGGGCTCACGATATTGGATGAACTCTGGTCGGGTGAGTCGGTTACTCGCCGCGGGCCACACTACACTGTCGAGGGGGTCTCTCTGGCGCCGCGTCCGCTCCAGCGCCCTCGCGTCCCGATATGGATCGGCGGCGAGAGCCCTCCGGCCCTGCGTCGTGCCGCTCGCTGGGACGGGTGGCTCGCGCCCGCAACGAGCCACGACGAGACCTCGACCACCATGGCCAAGAGCCCCGAGCGTATCGCCGAGATGGTGGCCACAATCCGCCGTCACCGAACTACGACGGCACCTTTCGAGGTGGCCATCGACGGCTACTCCGAGTCCGGCGCCCACGAGCTGCCGCGTGCCTACGGAGAAGCGGGGGCGACTTGGTGGCTCGAAAGCATCCACAGTGTGCGGGGTACGCTGAGCGAGATGATGGCGCGGGTGGAGGAGGGTCCCCCCGTGCCTAGATGAGGAGTTTCCCACGCAAGCAGCGTCCGAACGCAGAGATCGCTATGCGCCCGCGTGGTGCGACGGGATCACAGACGGTCAACGGTACTGGAACAAGAGGCTCGTGGAGCCAACTAACATGCGAAGGAGTACAAGATGCGCGCGATTGCCGAAAACGAGTTCGGCGGACCGGTAACCCTGATGAACCTTCCAATCCCGGAGATCGGGACGGACGAGGTCCTGATCCGGGTCGGCGCCGCCGGGGTAAACCCCTTCGACTGGAAGGTCGCAGACGGGGTTCTAAAGGGCAAGAAGGAACACCGCTTCCCCCTAATACTGGGCTTCGATGCCGCGGGCGTGGTCGAGCGGGTAGGTGCCGACGTGACCAGGCTCTTCGAAGGCGACGAGGTGTACGGGTACTTGTCCAAGCCGGTTATGGAGGAGGGCACCTACGCAGAGCACGTCGGCGCCCCCGTGGCCATCGTTGCCAGGAAGCCGGAATCAGTCGGCTTCGCCGAGGCCGCAGCGTTGCCTATGCCGGCGCTCACCGCCATGGATCTCGTAGACGCGGTGAACCTCGAGGAGGGAGAGACTGTCTTAATCGTAGGGGCTACCGGCGGGGTCGGCTCCTACGCGGTACAGCTGGCCGCCCGCCGCGGTGCCCACGTGATCGCCACCGCGCGAGGGGCGAACGAAGCGTTGGTACGGGAGCTAGGCGCGACGGAGACGATCGACCACACTAGCGAAGATGTCGTCGAAGCCGTGCGAGTCGCCCACCCTGATGGCATAGAGGCGATTATCGACGTGGTGAGCGACCCCGAAGTGCTCGGGCGCATGGCGGGGCTCGTAAAGGCGGGCGGAAGTGCCGCTTCCTCTATATTCGCCGCAGACGTGGGGAGCCTTGCTCAGCGCAGCATCGAGGCAACGAACATCAGCATGCAGCCTAGCGCCCAGCGCCTTGAGGAGCTCTCACGGATGGTCGACGCCGGGGAGATATCCGTGAGCCTCGAGCGCACCCTTGGGCTCGAGAGAGCACGCGAGGCGCTCGAAGAAAGCAGGACCGGGCACGTGCGCGGCAAGCTCGTACTCCTAGTCGATTGAGAGACGAGGAACCAGACCTAGAGGAAGTCCGGGGTATCAGCGGTAGGGAAAAAGCTCTTGAACACTAGTAGATATGGGAGACGATGATGGGCTCAACAAACGATAGCGCAGTGCGTACGGAGACTACTCCGGGTGCCGAGGTCCAGTTGGCCGCGCGAGCAAAGCAGGTTTTGCGCCAGAACGACATGGGAGATTGGACCCGCGCCGCGCCCAACCTCTACCCCCACCAGTGGAGCTGGGACAGCGCGTTTATCGCTATCGGGCTCGCCTATTTCAACACCCGTCGCGCCGCGAGGGAGCTCCTCGCCCTCTTCGAGCACCAGTGGAGGACCGGAAAGTGCCCCACATAGTCTTCAATCCGGAGGCCCCACCGGACAGCTACTTCCCAGGCCCGGACCACTGGGCCTGCGCGGCGACTTCTCCCGACGCCCCGCCCGCACCTCCCTACACCAGTTGTCTTTGTCAGCCCCCGGTCCACGCCATCGCTGCCTTACGCGTCTAGGAGGTGGTCGAGAGAAGCGGGGGAGAGGGGGTCCTAGAAGCACGAGCTTTCCTGCAGCAGATCTACCCCAAGCTCCTCCTTTGGCACCGCTACCTCATGACTCACAGGGACCCAGAGGAATCTGGGTTAGTCACCATCTACCACCCGTGGGAGAGCGGCACCGACAACTCCCCCCGCTGGGATGCGCCCCTCTCGAACGTCGAGGTCGGCGATATACCACCCTATCCTCGGTACGACCTCAGGCACGTCGCGAACCCTTCCGAGAGGCCGACAGGCGCGGATTACGACCGCTACCTATGGCTGGTGAAACTGATCAAGAAGGCCGGCTGCGACGAGAGGAACATCTACCGTTCCCATCCGTTCTTGGTCAAAGATGCCCTCTTCAGCGCGATCTTGGTGGCGGCGAACGAAGCTCTAAGGGAGATCGCCGCATTGGTCAGGACGCCCAGCGGTGACCGTATCCTGATCGCCAGCTGGATCGCCCGCGGACATCGGGGGCTAAACGGCATGTGGGACCCCGAACTCGGTCTTTGTCTCGATTACGATTTGCGGGCCGGGAGGCCGTTGAGGATGCGTACCGTGGCGGGATTCGCCCCGCTGATAGCGGGGCGGCAGGACCCTGGGCGGCTCGAAGCCCTTGTGGCCACGCTAGATTCGCCTGCGTTCCTCGGGCATCCCTGGCTGCGCTGGCCTCTACCGTCTAGCACGAGTCCCTTACAGGAAGGCTTTCGTCGACGCAGCTACTGGCGGGGACCAACCTGGCCGGTGGTCAACTGGCTCTTGTGGTGGTCACTGCTCCGAGCCGGAGAGCCGCGGCGGGCCGAGGGCCTACGTCAGGCATCTCTACAGCAGATCGCGAGCAGCGGTTTTGGCGAGTACTTTGATCCCTTCACCGGCGAGCTACTCGGCGCGAACGACCAATCTTGGACCGCCGCTGTCGCTTTGGATTGGCTTGCAAGCCAGGGCTATAGTGCTTTGAGGCGTACTGCAACCTGGCTAGCGCGAGCCGGTACGCAGCGGATATACGGACTGGGCAGAAACCGCCAAATCAGCCTAAATGAGGCAGTTAGCCGGCCGCGGTAGTACAGACTAGAAGATAGCGATCCGCCTTTGCACGGCGGAGGGCAGGGGTTCGAATCCCCTCGGCTTCACTCAAAAAATGCGCCGGTTCGCAGGCAGACTAAATTGACTGAGAGAGGGTTACGGAGCTTGTACAGCTTTCCGTACACCATTAGCAGCAGACCAAGGCAAAGACGTTTCGCTCCAAGCCTGAGTGAGTTGTTCAGTATCTCAGTATCTCTTTAGACACTGAGTTACGTTTGACAATAATTCGTTCAGTCTGAGATTCTCGGATAGTTCTTAGACTGTTGCGGTGTAATCTCTTCTCAGAGGTCCTGTACCTTGGTACGAGTCGAACCTGTCCGAATGTCCGTTTTCGCTCCGAGCACATGTAGGTACCCTCTACTCGGAAGCAACCGGTCGATCCGTCACCCGGCCATGCGATGGTAAGGCTCCACCGACCCAAGCGGTCCATCTAGGAGGACCACAATGACCGAACCGAGAGTGAAGGCGATCCCTGAAGGAATGCACACCATCACTCCCCACATCGTTGTCCGGGACGCAGCACGGGCCGCCGAAGTGGTATGCGGCGGCTCTGAGCGCCGAGGAGCGAAGCCACATACCCGTGCCTGGCGGGAAGCTCATGAGCGTCGAGCTTTGGTTCGGAGACTCGGCGGTGATGGTGGCTGATGAGCTTCCCGAGATGGGCCTCCTCTCGTCCCAGAGCGTAGGCGGCACTTCCACCGTTTTGAACCTTTACTTGGAGGACGTGGATGCTCTGTGGGAACGCGCGGTGGGAGCGGGCGCTGAGGTGTTGCACACGCTTGGGAATACGTTCTGGGGAGACCGCCACGGACAGATCACAGACCCCTTCGGCCACCGCTGGGGGCTCGTCCAGCACATGCGCAACGTCCCGTCCGAGGAGATCATCCGCGCCGCAGCCGAGGCGTTCGGCGGTTAGGCTTCTCACGTGCGGTTCGGTCCGCGAACTCGTTGTATGGACCAGAATCCGTCGTAGAGCACCTCGTCAACCTCTGAGAACACCCCTTTACCCCGAAGCTCGGTGCATAGGCCGCTTGTCGCGTGTTCCAGAAGTGCTAGATCTGGTTAGGACCAGAACTCGTCGAAAAGAAAATTGGAGTTGGCCTACTCCTTAGTAGCCGCGTATGCAGTCGTAATGGGCGCCGGGTTGTACGCGCCCTGATATTTGGAAGTAGAGTTGTATTTACTATGTCGCGCTGTTCATTAACGACTATCCGGACCATACCGGCCTCAGGTGCACCTTCGTGTGCCACTGCAGACTGGGAAAGTGAGCGGCGGCCGTCGGGTCGTTGACTGCATTCTGGTAGTCTAATTCCCAATAGAGGTGGGGATGAACCGTCTGCGATATGCCTTGGAGCGGACTGAGGGGGGTTTCCATGGGTGGCGGCATATACTTGATCCAGGACGATGGACAATAGCTGAGTAGATCTTTCATCGCCCAGGTGACCCTGTTGCCGATGCCGGAGATCACATGGCTGTATTTATCGGATTACGTGGCTGCATGTACCGGACAAGCAGTAGAGTGAGGGTGCATCGACGTGACAATCCTGGCAAGGCTTTTGCTCTAGCACAAGACATGCTAGAACTACATAAGTGCTAACGTGGCTGACTGGATCGAAGAGGCCATAGAGATACGAAAGCTCTACTCTTAGCGGCTGGCAGTCACGAAGAGGAGAACGACCGAAGACCTTTCAGCAGAAGCCTGGCACAAACACCCAGAGTTCGTCCAAAACGCCATCTCCAGGATGACCCAAAACTCGTATTTGTTGAAAGGTTGGACCGTCACGCTGGTGGCGGCGACGTTTGCGGTATCACTGAGCCTCAGTAGTGTGTGGCTAGCAGGAACTGCGCTACTTCCCACCGTAGCATTCTCCGTATTGGATGCGCGCTATGTGCGTGAGGAGCGCCTGTTTAGGAGACTCTAAGACGCCGTAAGGCGCGACAGGGACAAAAACTGGCACGAAGAGCCTGACAAAGTGGAAGCGTTCTCGATGGACACGCAACCGTACGAGAAAGACGTAAAAAAGGCGCAAAAGATAATGGCTTCGGCCAGCATACTTCCCTTCTTCGGGTCTATCGCGTTGGTGATCGTGCTGACCGGCATTGCACGAGCTTTACTGCCTGCCTAAAAAAACCTGCTCACAAGGCCGTGGGGCCCGGGGAACGATCGTTCCCGAGCCTCCTCTAGCATGCGCCTCATCAGCCAAATCCTCTTCCAAATAGACCTTCTGCGCCACGTTCGTGCCCACCACGAGGCGAACGGGGTTGGACTCCGGAGTGTCAGCCAGCGTCCCGGTCTTCGCGCACGATCTCCGAGAAGTCCGAGAAACGGCGTCCCGCTATGCGGAACCGCTCCCGGATCTCGCGGGCATGGGCACTAGGATCCCTCTCGGGGGAACGCGTCACGTAGCGGCCGGTGGTTGCGCTACGGTAGACGGTGCCGTTGGGCGTACTCGTCTTGCGCGCACCGTTTCTATTATTGATCTTAGCTTTGCGCTTCTTGCTGACCACTATTGTTCGCCTCCGCTCGTCACCCAATTTTGGATCAAGACCAGCGAGGATGGGAGAGATTCGACATTCTCCTGGTTCTGTACCGAACAGACCCCGGCATGAAGTGATAGGCGAGGTAGGCTATGGTGGTCATCTCATGAACCCTCTCTGAGCAGAATCACACAATCGCTATAGGTATGACAATGAGTGCGCGCGTCGTGGTCAGGGCGTAGAATCCGGCCTCGTGACAGGGGGCAAGGAAAGTGCTGGGGTACTGACCGAGATCTCGCTAGTCCTCGCCGCTGTGTTCTGGGGCCTGAACTACGCGACGACCAAGTTCGCGGCCCTGTATCTGCCACCACTTTCTATCGTAGCCTTTCGGTTCGTAGCCGGTGGCCTCCTCGTATACGGCGTGCTCCGTATCCTGGAGCCAGAGAGCAAGTTGCGCCGCGAGGACCTGCTGCCGATGGCCGGATTGGGCTGCCTCGGGGTCGCCGTCGGCCAGACGGCCTTCACGTTCGGGCTCAGCCTGACCACGGCCGCCAACACCGGCCTCATCTTCGCCACGGCCCCCGTGTGGGGGTTGCTACTAGGCCTCGTGCTCGGCATCGAGAGGCCCACCTTGAAGGGTACGCTGGGCGTGGGGCTCTCGGTTTTGGGGGTCGGGATCGTGTTCCACGAGGGGCTCACGGCCGAGGGCGCGAGCCTGGTCGGCGATCTGTTTGTGCTCCTGGCGGCGATGGGGTTCGGATCCTACACGGTGCTCTCGATGCGCATGCTGGGGAGGTACTCTCCTCTGGCGGTGGCCACCTATCCTATGCTGTTCGGTGGTCCCGTCGTCCTGGCGCTCTCCGCCCCATCGTTCGCGGGGGTGCGGTGGGAGGGTGTCGGGGCTGGGACATGGGCGGCCGTGGCCTTCTCCGCCGTCTTCGCCACGGCTTACGCCTTCTCAGCCTGGCAGGTGGGCGTCTCGCGCGTCGGGGCCAACCGCGTGCTCGTCTACCAGTACCTGATCACCCTCACGGGCATCGTTTCGGGGATCGCCTTCTTCGGCGAGGCCTTGGGCGTCAACAAGCTCGTGGGCGGCGCGGTCATCCTCCTCGGCGTCTACCTGGCCAGGAGAAGCGGCTAATCCCCGAACAGGACTGGGGTGCAGACACCGTGGCACACGGTGGGTTCGTGGCTTCCAGAATCCCATCGCTCACCCGCCGTCGGTTGTCCGGCTCGACTCCAGAACCACTAAACTCAGCGAAAACCGTTTGTCTCGCTCTTAGTCGTGCCCCCCGAATCAAGCGCAGGTCCGTAAGAAGCATTTTCCAAGCCGAAGCTGAAGATGTAGGCCCGTCTCGGACCTTCGCCCACCGGCTTGCTGGCTTGAGTCCCCTTGGAACTCGCTCTCGACACGGCTTCGGACCACTGCCCGGCGAAGACCGCGCAGATGCCGGAGACCGCGATGACCGCGACGACCGAAACGACGGCGGCCATGCCCAGTAACCCCCTGCTGGTGAACGTTCCCCGACGCTTGTGGCGCAAGATGTCCAGCGCCGCCGCGGCCCAAATGGCCAGTATTGCGAGGGTTAACAAGGGCCACGAGGCGTACGCGAGGACCGAGGTCGCTAGCTCTTCCATGTTCATCTTGGACGGGTCAATGCAAAGGAGGTCCCGAGAGCCCTGCGAAACTCGTGTTCGCCTTCTGGGATCGGCGGTTGGTCCGTAGGGTACAAGGTCTGGGCTTTGTGCAAACCCGTTTTCTCCCTTGCGTGCCGCTACCTCAGCCGGCGGTCGAGTCGGCCTATATCGAGGTGCGTATCCCCTGCAGGTGGTTGCTCGCCGATTTCGCCCGAGTGTCCTCTGGGCACGGCCTGCTCGTAGACCCCGAAAGACAGTCGTAAATGCTCCCGCATCCGGGACGCGGCCAGGGCACCGTCCTGCTCCGAGATGGCGTCGCAGATAAGGCGGTGCTGTTTCTGAGAGATTCGCTTGACCTCGGGCAAGACGTCCTCGGATATGACGTAGCGTTCCGCCAGTGACCTCAAAGTCAAATGGATAGATCCTGCGAACAAGCTCAGCATCCTGTTCTTGGATGCTTCCGCGATTGCCGTATGAAAGGAGATGTCCGAGACTATGGCGACGCCTTCCTTGAGCTCGTCCATCTCTACGGTCTTTTCGATCACGAACCTGTCTTGCTCCGTACGTCGGAGGGCGGCAAGCTCCGCCGCAGGCACGTCCGTAACCTCCCGGGCTTCCCACAACTCCTCGAGCGTAAGCTCGTCCACGTCCAGCAGCAGAGATATGGAATCGGTCAGATACTCTGCTACGCCCGCCCCGTCTATGGCTCCGACGAACGTTCCGCCCGTAGGACCCGTCGAACTCCTCAGAACGTTCTGTGACTCCAACACCTTGAGCGCTTCCCGCACCGTCGGCCTGCTGACCCCGAGGGACCGCGCCAGATCCGCCTCCGACTGTAGCCTGTCCCCTGGACGTAGCTTCCTAGACGAGATCTCGCCCCGAATGTGGCGGATGATCCGTTCGTAGGTCTTGCCAGCTTTCCGCGTCTCGTCCAAGCCGTCTCCCGTCGTACGTCTATTTCCTTAAAACGTTTGCGATACTATATCCGAGATAATTGCTACTTCACCTTAAGCGTGCCTGCATCCCCTATCTGTGTGGCCTCTCCCAGTTTCCCGCTTCGCGGGCCGCCACACATAACCAGACGGCGATGAAGCGCCGATGAATTGACCGCGAAGCCCCTAGAGATAGGACGACGGGGTACTTGCCGTGGCTGTAGACGACACCGTTTCTGGCCGCCCAGCCTTTCTTGTCCCGATGTGGTGAGCACTGCTCCAGAGGTAGGGGTCAAAGAACCACAAACGCATTTGTTTGACAAATAGTCATGCTTTGGCTATCGTGACTTTCGGCAAGCGCTCAGTGTGGCGACGTGGAAGGGGCACCGGGTCGTAGGGGACCCGCGAGCGGACAAGGAGGACCGAATGGACGGACGGCCGGACCATGGCGGCGAAGGCTCCGCCGGAACGACGGTAGGAGGGATCCAGACTACCTTCTCTCGGAGCGAGCTGATCTACGCCTCGATAATAGCGTTCCTTGCTTGGGTCGTCTGCGTCTACGACTACATTATGTTCGGGACGCTACTCCCGAAGATGGCGGGCGATTTTGGCTGGTCTCCCGCGACGAGCACCGCGATCGCGACCCTGGTGTCTGTTGGAACGCTGATCGTGGCCATTCTGGTGGGGCCGATGATCGACTACTTAGGCCGGAAGAGGGCGCTCATCATCACGACCGCCGGCACGGCCGTAAGCTCGGCTCTCACGGGGATAACCCCCGCGGGGATCTCGGCGATCTACCTGCCGATTATCCGGGCGATATCGGGCCTCGGTTACTCCGAGCAGGCGGTAAACACCACCTACCTCAACGAGATCTACGGTAACCGGAAGAGCCGGGGATTCATATACGCCTTCATACAGGGCGGCTGGCCGATCGGCGTGCTGCTCGCGGCGGCCTTCTCGGCGCTCCTGCTTGGGGCTGTGGGATGGCGGGGCGTGTTCTTGCTCGCCACCGTGCCGGCCCTCATAGTTGCCGCCCTAGGCTCCAGGCTCAGGGAGTCGCCGAGGTTCCTTGCCATGCAGCGAGTCCGGGGGCTCGAGAAGGAGAATCGGCACGAGGAAGCCGTCGAGTTTGGAAGCCACTTCGACATAGACGTGCACCACGTCAAAGAGACCACGCTGCAGCAGATTTTCGAGCCCGACATCAGGCGGCACACGATCTTTCTCGCGCTGGCATTCTTGACAAACTGGATAGGTATACAGGTATTCGCGGTCCTCGGGACCACCGTGCTGACGAATGGTAAAGGGGTTTCGTTCGGGAGTGCGCTCACCGTCCTTATAGTCTCTAACGCGGCCGCTTACATCGGCTACCTCTGTCACGGGTTCGTAGGAGATCGCCTCGGCCGGCGCCTGACCATCGCCGGCGGCTGGGTGATATCGGGCCTTGCCTACACGCTGATGCTGTTCGGGCCGGATTCGGAAGCCTTCGTGCTGACCATGTACACGGTGGGGCTGTTCTTCATAATCGGACCCTACGCGGCCCTGCTGTTCTTCATGGGCGAGTCGTTCCCGACCCGGGTGCGCGGCACGGGGGCGTCGTTCGTCAACGCCATGGGGCCGGTCGGGGCGATCGCGGGGAGCGCGTTGCTCACCGGGTTCCTCGCCTTGACGGGGGAGAACATGGTGCTCTCCGCGTTCCTCAGCGGCGCGGTCGCCACGATCCTCTCCGGGCTCCTCATGCTGGGCACTCGCGATGTGAAGGACCCGCACCAGGCAGAGCTCGTGGAGGGATCCACCGCCGCCCGCGTGAGGTGAGCAACGCTTCGAGCGCCGGGATGGAAAGAGGGGGCGGGCCGAATCCGGCCCGCCCCCTCGGAGTTGTAAGCTCGTGAGAGGGGCACTTCGATGACGCCTGAGCACTCCCGGGTTGCGCTGGTCACCGGGGCGGGAAGTGGCATAGGGCGCGCTATCGCCGAGAAGCTCGCCAAAGACGGCGAGCGGGTCGTCGTCAACGACCTGTATGGCGAGACCGCAGATGAGGTCGTCGCCCTGATAAAGGAATCGGGCGGACGAGCGGCGGCCGCCCCCGGCGACGTCTCGGATCCGGATGCGGTAGAACAGATCATGGCCACGGCCCGAGAGGCTTACGGCCCCCCGGAGATCCTAGTCAATAACGCCGGCTTTCTGCAGCAGAAGCGGTTCGTGGACCTCACGGTCGGGGACTTCGACCGGATGATCGCCGTGCACCTGCGCGGCACGTTCTTGTGCACCCGTGCCGTGCTGCCCGAGATGCTCTCGCGGGGTGGTGGCATCGTGGTCAACGTGGCCTCCCAACTCGGCCAGATCGGCGGCATCGAGTTGTGCCACTACAGCGCCGCCAAGGCGGGAATCATAGGCCTCACCAAGTCCCTGGCCAGGGAGGTGTCGGCGCAGGGCGTCAGGGTGAACGCGGTCGCGCCGGGACCCATCAACACCGAGCTCATCCTCGGCCTCTCCGAGGAGTGGCAAAGGGCCAAGGCCGCCGAGCTACCCCTCGGGCGCTTCGGGGAGCCGGCGGAGGTGGCCGAGACCATCGCCTTCCTGGTCTCGGACGGGGCCACACTCTACGTCGGACAGACGCTCGGCCCCAACTCGGGCGACGTCATGCTGTGAGCGTGCCAGGGAACTCGGAAAAGCCCACGGCCCTGGTTACCGGCGCCGGCATAGGGATCGGCGCGGCCACGGCCGTGGCGTTTGCGAGAGCGGGCTACCGCGTCGTCGTGACGGATTTACTTGAGGAGGAAGGCAGGTTCGTTGCTGAGGACATCGTCTCGGGAGGCGGCGAGGCCGAGTACCACAGGTTGGACGTCACCCGCACGGACGAGGTCGATGCCGTGGTGGCCAACGTCCAGGATCGGCACGGCCCGCTGCGCGCTGTCGTGGCCAACGCCGGGATCGCCCACCGCGTACCCCTTCCGGAGCTGACCGACGAGAAGTGGGACCATACGCACGAGGTAGACCTGAAAGGGGTCATGCGGATCTGCCGCGCCGCGGCGCCGGCCATGAGGTCGGCGGGACGCAGGGCCATCATAACCGTGTCTTCGATCATGGGCGTCGCCTATGGGTGGTACGAACACGTCCAGTACTCGGCGGCCAAGGCCGGCGTCGTCGGTCTCGTGCAGGGCCTGGCCGTGGAGCTCGCCCGCGACGGCATACGCGTCAACGGCGTCGCCCCAGGCTACATAAGGACCGCTCAGGCGCTCTCCGAGGAGCACTCTTTGGGCCCGGAGGGACTCGAGAAGGCCGCGGAGTTCATCCCGATGGGCAGGGTGGGCGAGCCCGAGGACGTCGCCGACGTCATCGCCTTCCTCGCCTCCGAGGGCGCCCGCTACATCAGCGGTCAGGTGCTCGTCGTGGACGGTGGGTTGCTCGTAGGCCGGTACTAGGAGACCGAGGCTCGGCTCACATCATCTCGGGCATCCGCCGAGTCTGCCGGGTTAGACCCTCGCGGTCAGGACGTGGGCGCGCATGGGCTGCTCCAAGGTCATGCGGCCGTCCGCGGCGTCCCGTGCGTGGCGCCGGAAGGCGGCCTCGACTTCGGGACGGCGCTGCGCGACCACCCTGGCGCGCGCAGGCTCCACGGCGACTATGCGAGCCAGGAACTGGTCCAAGTCCGCGAAATGCTCCCGCCGGAGGTAGTCGACGCGGCTAAGCTGCTCGAATGTTCCGCGCTCGAGGGTCCGGCGGATGTGTTCCTGCGTGGAGGTGCGGACTTTAGTTTCGTCCTCTACCGGGCGCAATGCGGAGAAGATTGAGCCCTCGGCAAGGGGCTCGATGATGACGATGGGCCCCGCGGGTTCTACGACGCGAGCCGCCTCCTTCAGGGCGCGGTGCATGGCGGCCTCCGGAACGTGGTGGAGGGAGTTGAGGAAGACGGCGCCGTCGAAGGAGTCGTCCTCGAACGGCATCGCTTCCGCGCCGCCCGCCCGAAACGTCCCCGCGGGAACCGCCCGACGCGCGAGCGACAAGGCTTCTATGTTTGGATCTATGCTCGTAACTTTGGCCCCCAGGGCCGACAAGGAACCCGCGAGAACCCCGGTGCCGCAGCCGACGTCGAGGATCCGCTTCCCTGTGAGGGGTGCGAACGCCGCCACGATGACGGATGGAGCATCGTTCTCAGGCGGCAACCCACCCTCCCGAATCGTCCCCGTCACGCTAGACCCGTGATGCCGGCGTCAGTGCTAACGGAGGGGATCTCGGAAGCTCGGTGCCGGGACGAGCCTTCGATCCCAGTCCAGCGTCTGCAGCTTAACGCGGGTCACGTCGAGATCATCTTCTTCTCGACGCCGACCCCCGCGGCGAGCGCCCGCTCGTACTCCAGAGGGACGGTCGCGGAGTCCTGGAGGGCGAATCCGGTGGAGTCAAAGACGGTGATGTCGCTCTGCGAGGTGCGACCTTCGAGCTTGCCGGCGATCACGTGACCGATCTCGCCCGCGATGTCGGCCTCGGAGATTATGCGTTCCCGGAGGGGGACGTTGATCTCGCCGTCGGTCCGGCACTGCCTTATGTCGTCCACGAAGATGCGGGCCCTCTCGAAGATCTTGGGATCCAGTTCCTGGTCGCCCTCTTTGTCGGCGCCTAGAGCAGCGATATGGGTGCCCTCGGAGATCCAATCGTCCTCGACGATCGGACCTCTGGCCGGGGTGACGGTGACGACCACGTCCGCGCCGCGCACGACCTCTTCGAGGTTCGTCGAAGCCCGGATCTCGAAGCGCTCGTACTTTGGCTGTTGGCCGCGCACGAAGTCGTCGAGGGTTTCTTGCGAGCGGCTCCAGACACGCACGTCCTCCCACCGGAATACCTCGTTGCAGGTCGCGAGGACCCCTTCCGCCATGTTCCCGGCGCCGACGATGGCGAGCGTCCTGCTGTCCTCGCGCGCCAGGTGCTTCGCGGAGACCGCCGCCGCTGAACCGGTGCGCATCACGGTGTGGTAACTGCCGTCGCAGATGGCCAGCGGGAACCCGGTCTCGGGATGGGTGTAGATGAGGATCGAGAAGACGGTCGGCAGATCGAACCTGGCGCGGTTTTCCTCGCGGATGGAGACCCACTTGCAGGCCGCCGCCTCGGGCTCTTCGATGTAGGAGGGCATCACCTCCCACTCGCCCGGGTATTTGTCGAGCACGATGTGGCCCTTCGGTTCCATGTAATAGCGCCCCTCACCGTGCATCCTGTAGGCGTGCTCGACGCGGTCGTTGTACTCGTCGGGCTTCAAGAGACCCATCATGTCCGTGCGGCTCAGTATGAGGGTCTTGCGGTTTCTCCAGCTCTCCATCGCTCGCTCCGTTTCTCGCCCTTGCCGGTTCCGTCGATACGAACGGTGACTTCCCGAGATCGTAAAAAGGATCGGGGATACACCGCAGACGATGCGTAACCGTTCTACGTCGAGGCGCTAGCTCTCTCCTTTATGCTCTCCAAGTAGGACAGCGCGCCTTCGACGGAGACGACGTCGGCGTATTTGGCCTGGATGTCGACCAGGTTAGCCTCGTGCGGTCCCTGTGCCCGGTCGCCTACGCACTCGCGCGGCACGAGCGTCGGATAGCCGTACTGCAGGAGGTCTACGGCGGTCGCCCGGATGCAGCCGCTCGTCGTCGCGCCGCACATGATCACGGTGTCCACGCCCTGCGAGACCAGGACCGAGGGCAAATTCGTGCCGAAGAAGGCCGAGGCGCCCTTCTTGAGGATTACGGTCTCTTCCTCCCTGCGTTCGAGACGAGGATCTATCTCGACCCACTTGCCGCCGACGATCAAATCTCCGAGCCCGGGAGCCTTCTCGAGCCAGAGGGAGCCGTCCTTCAGGTTCGGCTCGAAGCCGATAGTGGTGAAGATGATCGGGGTCCCGCGCTCGCGGGCGGAAGCGAGGAGGCGATTCGTCGCCTCAACCTCCCGCGTGAGGTCAGAGCCCATCGTACACTCCGGGTCGGTGAAGCCGCGGCTGAAGTCGACGACGAGCACGGCCGGGCGCTCGCCGAGGGTCACGCTCTGCCCGAGGCGGGCGCGCTCGTAGACCTCCCGCGTTTCTTCGCTCATGCGGTCACCCCACCCTCGCTGCCCTTTGCCCGGAACCACCGGGCAGCCCCTCGCCGAAGCGGGCCCGCTTCACGAATTTGCCGTCGCCGGGCTTACCGACCAGATCGTCGCCTTCCACTATCACCTGACCCCGGACGAGCACGACTTCGGGTGCGCCGCTAACCTCGGTTCCCTCGTAGAGGTTGTAGTCTATGTTCGAGTGGTGCGTCTCGGCGGAGATCCTCACCCTCTTCTCGGGATCGAAGACCACGATGTCGGCGTCGCTCCCGACCGCGATCGTCCCTTTGCGCGGGTGCATGCCGAAGAACTTCGCCGGGTTGGTCGAGACGAGCTCGACGAATCGGTTCATCGAGAGCCGACCCTGCCTGACGCCGAAGTGGTGGAGCATGTGCAGGCGGTTCTCGATTCCCGGACCACCGTTCGGGATCTTCGAGAAGTCGTCTTTGCCCAGCGTTTTCTGGCCGTCCCATTTGAACGGGCAGTGGTCGGTCGAGACGACCGAGAGGACGTCGGTAGCGAGCGCGTGCCAGAGGTGCTCCTGGTTCTCCTTCGGTCGCGGCGGGGGCGTGTAGACGTACTTGGCCCCCTCGAAGTTCGGTGCTTCTAGCGCCGTCTCGTCGATAAAGAGGTACTGGGTGCAGGTCTCGCCCCACGCGTGCCAGTCGTTGGCGCGCGCCAGGGCGATGGGGTCTATGGCCTCCTTGCAGGAGACGTGGACGACGTAGAGCGGGCAGCCGGCGATGCGGGCGAGCTGTATGGCCCGGTTCGTCGCCTCGCCCTCCGTGATCGGCGGGCGCGTGGCGGCGTGCCACTTCGGCTCGGTCTT
>JBKPOM010000245.1:0-26409 GCA_046733115.1 Actinomycetota bacterium
GACGTCGAGTTCCTGGGCCGCGTGGGCGACGACGGTCTCGGTGAGCCGCTTGTGGAGGCCCTGGCCGACAAAGGCGTGCACACGAGCCTCGTCGAAGCGGCACCAGACTCGTCCACGGGCACCGCTTTCATCACCGTCACGCCCGACGGGGAGAACGCGATCACGGTCGCCCCCGGCGCGAACCGCAGCCTCACTGCAGAGGACGTAGACGACGCTTCCGAGTCTATTGGGGACGCGCGCGTGCTCGTAGCCCAGATGGAAGTCTCGCCCGAGGTCGTCCTACGGGCCGTCGAGGTCGCCACAAAGCAAGGTACCCGCGCGCTGGTGAACCTGGCGCCCCCGACAGAGGTTCCACGGGATCTACTAGAGACGCTCGACCCCCTCGTGGTCAACGAGCACGAAGCCGCCTTCCTCCTCGGAGAGAAGGTCGAGGGGGTTGACGGGGCACGCGCTGCCGCCCCCGAGCTTCTGGCCCTGGGGCCGAGATCGGCCGTGGTTACGCTCGGAAAAGACGGGGCCGTCTTCTCCGACGGCGAGTCCACGAAGCACGTTTCTAGTCCAGAGGTCGAGGTCGTGGATACCACGGGCGCGGGTGACGCCTTCGTCGGGGCCCTCGCCGTGCGGCTCGCCCGAGAGGCGTCGCTGGAAGACGCCGTCGTCTACGCCGTGCGCGCCGGCGCCGCGGCGGTAACCAAAGAAGGCGCCCAGGGAGCACTCCCAACTCCCGCAACAGTAGAAGCCTTGTGAAACGCGTGTCAGCACGCTTCGTCCTAGGGGCTCCGCTTCTCAGCACGGCGCCTTTGGCGCCTCTCAGCACTTCAGCTTGTCAAGCCGGTGTCTCCATGGCGTCCGCCGATAACCACTAACCCGGTCAGCCCGCGAGAAGGCACACGAATAACCCACTTTGCAATGGTTAGCCGGCTAAGTACCTATACGAAGTAGGCTGAAATGCTGAAGTGCTGACATCTACGACTCCCGCTCTTCGAGCTTCTCGATGACGCGGCGTTTTTCTTCGTCCTCGGTGGGTTCTCGTGAGGACTCCATGCGGGAGGAGGCGTTGCCTTTGGTCTCTTCGGGTACTTGTTCGCCGACCTTGGCGTCTCTTTCCTGTCTCTTGCGCTCCTCCGTATCGCTCCAGCGGTTTATGCCCATTGCTTGTCCTTCCGACCGCGAACACCCATCGGGCTGCGGTGCTCTCGTTCGTGGCAAAGTTTGTATACCAACTCGCCCCTGGCTCTAGGCACTCATTCGCCGGAGATCCTGGTGTCAACCCCTGCGGGTTGCGCTGGCGAAGAAGACGGGGCCGTTGGTTTGGAGGGGATCAGGCTCGAAGCCCGCGTGATCCAAGAGGCTCCTCAGCTCGTCTGGGTCGAAAAATTTGATGCCACCGGTGGATAGGAAGCGTTGGAGGCGGCGTCCGCGCTGAGTCTGTGCGCGCAGGATGCCCATGATGGCGAGCTGGCCTCCACTTTCGAGGACGCGGTGGGTCTCTCGCAGGACCCGCGTGGGGTTGCCGAACTCGTTGAGGGAGCCGCCGCAGACCGCTCCGGAGAAAGTGCCGTCGAAGAAGGGGAGGTTCTGGGCGTTTGCCCGGACGAAGGAAGGTTTGGTCCCGGTCACGCGGGCGCGGCGGTCGGCCTCCCGCAGCATGGAGGGGGAGATGTCTATGCCGACGACGTCGGCGTCCAGGTCTCCGGCGAGGCCGCGGGTGTAGAGGCCCGCGGAGCAACCCAAGTCGAGGTAGCGGTCACCGCGGGCGGGGCGGACCAGGTCTTTGATGATCCCCAATTCTTGATCGTTCGGAAAAGATCCGCCGGTGAGCAGCCGCAAGGAGCGGACGCGCCAGAGGGGTTCGTAGCCGCGTCCCGCGCCGGGAAGAAAGTTCGTGAGGTTGGCGACGTTATCCGCCCCGATGCGAGATTTCAGGAGATCCAGGTAGCCGGTCTTGATCTCGTAGTCCTCGCCCGTCGCCGGGGCACGGACTTTGCCGTCTTTGATCATGCTCCCTTCCTCGCTGCCCTCGACGTAAACGAGGCCCTCCGTATCCACGGGAAGAGGACGGACGATAGAAAGCAGTTCTTGGCTGAACAACTAGCGCCTTCTCCTGTCGCGCAGGCGGTTCAAGCGGGCGTCGAAGCCCCTCACGGAGTCGACGAAGGCGCCGGATTCTTCGGGGCGCGAGGGCGCTTTCAGGGTGGGGTAGGCGCCCTCGTGGAAGATCAGGGGTCCCTTGCGCGTGTCGCCCAGACGGACCTCGACGACCCTGCCCAAAACCAGGTCGTGGTCGCCTCCGTAGTAAATGTCCTCCAGCTCGCATTCGATCGCCGCCAGGGCGCCGGCCGCCAGTGGCGCACCGGTTGAGCCGTAGCCTCCGCCCAGAGAGTGGAGCGCCTGCAGGCCGCTGGATCGCTCGGGTGAGGCGAACAGCCTGCTCAGACCTTCCTGGTCGTCCGCCAGGAGGCTGATCGCGAAGTAACCCTCCTCCTTGATGCGGGGGTTGATGCGCGCGTCTTTGTGGACGCTAACCAGGAAGAGCAGAGGGTCGAGGGAGACCGAGATCACCGCGTTCGCCGTCATGCCCTCGACGTTCTCCTCCCTCCCGCTCGTCACAACGGTAACGCCGGTCGGGAAATGGCTCATCGCGCTCCTGAGAGCGCCGGCGCCCATGACCTCCCAGGAATATCCCCGCTCGTTCGCGCCGTCAGCCGGCATCCTCGCCACTTCCGGCGGGCCGAACCTCCTGCAGGCTACCACCATTCACGCGCAGCTCTTCGGGCCACCAGCGCCCGACCGTTTCCCGGTCCGAGCCGTACCAACGGCCGAGACGCCGGTTGTGATGGACGTCGTCTACGATGACGTTCGCCGAGCCGGGGAGCAATGCCGCCTCGACCGGCACGACGCCATCCCCGTCCACTCTCCCGTCCTCGACGAAGCGCTCATAACGCTTGCGGACCTTCCTGGAAGAGGCACCGTCTACGGCGTTCCCTGCGACGGAGAGGTAGCGTAAGCCAGCGTCTGCGTGCAGGGCGCCGGGGAAGAGGTCGTTTATGCGGGCGATGCGTTCATTGTCCCTTACGTTGTGTGAGGTGCCCAGCGTGATCAGGCGCTCCACGCGCCTGTGCCCGGAGTAGCGCCGGCCGCCGTACGGAGGATCTCCCCCAACATACACCCTGCATGCGAGGCCGCCCGCCGAATGTCCCACGAGCACCGCCTTTTTCGTATCACTCTCCAAAAGCGCCCTGTCCACCGTGCTCGCGACTTCGAAGACCAGTTGCCCGAAGCCTCGGAGGTATCCGATGGCCCAGTCAAGCGGCGTCACAGGGGCCACGTAAACCTCGGAGCCGGAGATCTCCCGTAGCGTGTTTGCGAAGGTGCGGTAACTGGAGGGCCACCAGGTGGCTCCGCCAACGATCACTATGGGTGCGTTCGACATGAGCGAGAGTATATCCGCCTTCAGGCGAGGCTCGTCTGGAGGCCGTCGATCACGAACTGGACGGAGAGGGCGGCGAGCAGGACGCCGAGTACGCGCGCGAGCACGTTGGCCCCCGTCTCCCCCAAGAGCCGCATGACGCGCGGGGCGAGCAGCAGCGAGGCCAGGGTGAGAAGTAGGACAACGAGCAGGACCACCATGAACAGCGCCACCTGCCCGACGGTGCTGCCGCTGGTGTATAGGAGTACCGTGGTGATGCCACCGGGTCCCGCGAGAAGCGGAATAGCCAGGGGGAAGACGGAGATGTCCTGTTGGTACTCTTCCTCTTCCTGTTCGCGCACGGCCGTGGCGCGCATCCCCGAGGGCCTGGCGAAGACCATGTCGAGCGAGAGCAAGAAGAGCAAGAGTCCGCCGGCGATCCGAAAGGCCGGAAGCCCGATTCCCACGGCCTCCAGCAACACGTCGCCGGCGATGGCGAACAGGTAAAGAATGAGACCGCCGAGCACCGTGCCCCTGATCGCCGACTCACGCTTCTGCTTCTCCGAGAAGCCCTTCGTGAGCGCGGCAAAGATGGGGGCGAGACCCAGCGGGTCGACGATCACGAGCAGGGTCACGAACGCGTTGAACACGAACTCCATAAGGCAAAACCTTACCCTATATCGAGGTGCCCGAATCAGGAATAACACGCCACTCGCCCCGCAACGCCCGCGCCCGGTCCATGGTTTTCTCGGCGATCATGCCTTCCGAGGCCCCGTACCGTCCGCGCACCTCTTTCGAGAGCGCCCGAATCACCATCGGAACGCCCACCGGCAGGTCGCCGACGCTCTCGGGACGGAACGGCAGCCCGAGAAGGCCATAAAAGCGCTCCAGAACCGTCCTGACCTCGTCCGTCTCCGAGATCAGGAGGAGAGCTTCGAGGCGCGCGGCGCGGCGCGTGACCCTCTGGGCCAGGCCGGCATGCTTGACGCCACTCGGGCCGCCGGAGCGCACGGAGTAGGCGCCCGGGCAGAACTCGCCCTCGACCTCGCCGCGCTCCGCCTCGACGCCGACGCGCCTGAGTGCTGAGGCGATAAGATCCAGGCCATCCGAGTATCGCTCGTAGAGGCCGTGGCGCAGGTCCTCGACGGGGAAGGTGAGCGAGAACGAAAGCGAGCCCCTGTTCGCCGCGACGGCGCCCCCGCCGGAGTTGCGCACCAGCACGGGAAAACCGAGTTCCGCAGCCGCCCCCGTCGCCGTCGCGAAGCCTGAGAGGCGCGTCTCCTGCCTCGTCGCCCCTACGTAGCGCGGGGAGGTCCAGATCAGGGCAGCAGGGCCGCGTTCGACCGCCGCGACCTCCTCCAGCACGGCCTGCTGCAGCCCGAATCCGACTTCGGGATCGTCGAAGGGCTCCGTGACCAGGATCTCCATGCTTTTACTCGCGTCCAACGAGCAACCCCTCGTCTTTGGTGAATCGAAACGCTTCGCCATTTCCTTCCGTGAACCTCAACCCGAAACCGTCTGAAAAGAGTTGATACGAGGTGCAGAGCGCTTGCCTCTAGCTGCCGCTAACGTCCTCGTCGTCCTGGCCTACATCACTACTGTGCTGCCGTTTCCTCCTGCGGCCCAGGGTTTCTTTCGACACGGCGTCTATGAACCCTAAAATTATGCTGAGACCGGCAAAGATGTATATTATCGTGAAGATCTTGCCAGTTGCGGTCTTGGGCGAGAGGTCTCCCAGGCCCACGGTCGTGAGCGTGGCGACGCTGAAGTAGCGTGATGACCGTGAGAACCAGCAGAGAGCGAAACTCGGGGTCCCGCATCCAGGCACTGGCCATGGTGCGAAGCAAGTGGAACGAGGTGGTGACGAACTGGATCATGGTACCCCTCCAACGCTCAGGACAAAGCGAGACCATCAGCCGAATACACATTCTAGCTAGTGCTTCCCCTATTCACACGACCTCTTGGAGAGACTGTTGGACTGCGGCTCCTGGTCCTCCGCAATGCTACGATTACAAGTGCGCTACAGACGCACGCTGACGTCTTGCCTTCAGAAATGAGGCCAAATGCCGTCCAACGGGATACCTCTGGTAGAGCCGGAAGCGCGGCTGGAGACGCCCCGGCTGTTCCTGGAACCGATTTTGCCGGCCCACGCCGCCAGGCTCAACGAGCAATTGCAGGACGAACGGTTGTACCGATTTATTCCCCAGGACCCTCCAGCCACTCTTCACGCGTTGGATGATCGCTACGACTTTCTGTCGACGCGGCGTTCTCCCGACGGCCGTGAGGCGTGGTTGAACTGGGCGGTGCGCGAGCGGAGCTCCGGCGACTACGCGGGCACGCTGGAGGCCACCGTGCACGACAACCGGACGGCCACGGTTGCTTACATGGTCTTCGTGTCTCGTCAGCGGCGGGGCGTTGCCGCGGAGGCATGCGGACGTCTTCTCGCGCACCTTTTCCAGGACTATCGGGTAGGCGTGGTCGCGGCGGAGATAGACACGCGCAACGTCGCCTCCATAGCCCTCGTCGAGTCCCTTGGCTTCGAACGCGTCGCTTTTCACAAGGACACGGACCACTTCAAGGGCTCCTCCAGCGACGAGTATCGCTACGAGATCGAAGAGAGCGTTTGGGCCGGGAAGCGCCCGCGTTACTGAAAACCGGACCGACCGCGGTGCTAAGATAGCAGCCCGAAAACAGGGCCGGCGGTGCCCGGCAGGAAGCCACTAGACTGGAGAGATCTTGAGGCGGGAGGCGACAGACAATCCGTGGCGGACGCTCGGTTCGAGGCGGGTCTACGAGAACCCCTGGATCTCGGTCCGCGAGGACAGCGTCATTAGGCCAGACGGCGAGCCGAGTATCTACGGCGTCGTCCACTACAAGAACACCGCCGTCGGCGTACTGCCCGTGGAAAACGACCACGTATACCTCGTGGGCCAGTATCGCTATCCCCTCGAACGCTACTCGTGGGAGATACCCGAAGGCGGCTGCCCCGGGGACGAGGAACCGCTGCGTGCGGCCCAGCGTGAGCTCAGGGAGGAGACGGGCCTCGAAGCGGGGAACTGGCGGTGGCTAGGGGAGGCTTACCTCTCCAACTCCGTCGCCGACGAGTACGCTGTGTGGTTCCTCGCCACGGACCTCGTACCCGGCGAGCAGCAGCCAGAAGGGACCGAAGTCATCGGCGTGCGGCGCGTTCCCCTGCGCGAGGCCGTGGCCATGGCGATGGACGGCAGGATCACCGACGCCCTCAGCGCCCTCGCCCTCACGACCTACGCCCTCGAAATGCTCGGGGATGACGATGTCGCCACCTAGAAGAGGCCGCTCCGGGCCGGTTGTGCGATGAAGGTCGTGGCGCTCGCCGGTGGGGTCGGCGGCGCGAAGCTCGCCGCGGGTTTGCAGGACGTGCTGCCGTCGGGGAACCTCTCGGTGGTCGTGAACACTGCCGACGACTTCGACCTCTGGGGATTCCATATCTGCCCCGACCTGGACACGGTCATGTACACGCTCGCCGGCATCGCCAACCCAGAGACCGGATGGGGCGTCGCCGGCGAGTCCTTCGAGGCGCTGAACATGCTCGGTCGCTACGGCGAGGATACCTGGTTCAAGCTAGGAGATAGGGACCTCGCGACCCACGTGCTCAGGACCGCCCGCCTGCTCTCGGGAGAGACGTTGACTGAGGTGACGGGCGCACTCTCCGGAGCCCTCGGCGTCGAGAGCGTTGTATTGCCGATGAGCGACGATCCGGTCTCGACGGTTATCGAAATTCCTGAAGGTCGTCTCGAGTTCCAGGAATACTTCGTGCGCCGCGGGCAGAGGGACGAGGTGCTCGCCGTCGCGCTTCGCGGCATCGAGGACGCCAGGCCGACGGACGAGGTGCTCGCGGCGATCCCTCGCGCAGACGCCATCGTCATCTGTCCTTCGAACCCTGTCGTGAGCGTAGGTCCGATCCTGGCCCTGCCTGGCATGCGGGAGGCCCTGGCTTCCTCCCGCGCCCCGAAGGTGGCCGTCAGCCCGATCGTCGGTCGTCGGGCGCTCAAGGGCCCGGCGGACAAAATGCTCCTCTCGCTCGGCCACGAGGTCGCGGCCACGGGCGTGGCCGCGATGTACTCAGGGCTGGTCAACGGGATGGTCGTGGACACGGTCGACGAAGGCGAACGGGCCGCAATCGAGGACATCGGGATGCGGGTCCTCGTAACCGATTCGGTGATGCGCGGCGCTGGGGACCGGGCACGCCTCGCTTCGGAGACGCTGGAGTTCGGCGCGGGGATGGTGGCGCGTTGAGTTTGGCATCTGGCGTGTCCGTGGTCGTGCCTGTCAAGGACCTACGGGGGACCAAGAGTCGGCTCGCCCCGATCCTGGACCCCGGTGCCAGGGCGGGGCTCACCCTGTACATGATGGGCTGCGTGGTGGCCGCGATCAGGTCGGCCGGCGTCGAGGACGTCTGCGTGGTGAGCCCCGACAGGATTGTTTTGGGCGAGGCACAAAGGCGCGGCGCGACGCCCCTCGTCCAGGAGAGCCGCGGGCTCAACCCAGCACTCGACGAGGGATGCCGCAGGGCGCTCGAACTCGGCGCATCCACGCTGCTCGTTTTCCCTGCAGACCTGCCGCTCCTCGACGAGGAAGACGTGCGAGCAGTTCTGGAGGCGGCAGAGGGCTCTTCGGTGGTCATCTCCCCGGACGGGGCGTACTCCGGCACGAACGCGCTCCTGATGCGACCTCCCGACGCCCTGCCCTTCGCCTTCGGTCCCGACAGCTTCGAGGCGCACCTGCAAGCCGCCCGTGGGCGTGGCCTCGACGTTAAAGTGTGCGAGCGGTCTCACCTCGCCTTCGACCTCGACACGGCGGGGGACCTGGCGCGCTTCAAGAAGAGCGGGGCGGCGCGCCGGTGAAGGGGTTGGAGGTGCTCGGGATCGAAGGCTTCCCGGAGGTTCGTGCCGGTGATGATTTGGACCGTATGATCTCCGCCGCCGTAGCCGGAGACCTGCGCGCAGGCGATGTCCTCGTGGTGACGCACAAGATCGTCAGCAAGGCCGAGGGCCGTCTGGTCGATCTCCGCACGATCGAACCTTCCGCGCTCGCGAAGGGCTACGCGAGTCGCCACGGGAAGGACCCGCGCCAGATCGAGGTCGTCTTCAAGGAGAGCCGCCGCATCGTGCGCATGGACCGCGGCATCGTCATCTCCGAAACCCACCACGGCTTCGTCTGCGCCAACGCCGGCGTTGACGCCTCCAACATCCCCGGCGGCGATACCGTCTGCCTGCTTCCCATCGACCCCGACGACTCCGCAGCGAGGCTTCGCGACGCCCTCGCCGGAGACCCCGGCGTCGATGTCGCCGTCGTCATCTCTGACTCCTTCGGGCGGGCTTGGCGTCACGGCATAACCGATGTAGCGATCGGCGTCGCAGGCATGGACCCCGTCGCCGACTACAGGGGGTTGAACGACCCGCACGGCTTTCCGATGGAGGCGAGCGTCCTCGCCGTCGCCGACGAGCTCGCCGCCGCAGCCGAGCTCATAATGGGCAAGACCGACGGAATACCCATAGCTATAGTGCGGGGGTACTCCTACTCGCCAGCTTCGGGCAGCGGTAGGGATCTCCTTATGCCGCTCGAAAGGGACATGTTCCGGTGACGCAGCACGCTGCGCCCTTCGGGCTCCGCTTTCAGCATTTCAGCCGGTCAGCACTTCAGCACGCCTGCTTCGCAGGCTCGTGAGTATCTTGACGCCTTCGTCGTGGGGGTTGGGTACGATCGGGGCGTGCTAATTCCTCTCTAACCGACGGAGACCGAACAGAAGGACCGCAAGGTCTCGGTTCCCCCTCCGCCGTGCCTCCGTAACGACCCGGCTTGAAGCTGGTATGCCTCGTGACCGTAACGTCGTACATCTGAAGGGCCAACGCTTCCTTGGCCCGAGCATTTCAGCCAGTCAGCCCTTTCTTTGCTGAAATGCTGAAGTGCTGACTTGCTGAGAGCTAGCAAAGAGGTCGAACCTCTTTGCTAGCTGCTCAAAAGAGAGAGCGGAACAGCGTGAACGGTTCGAGAGCATATCCGATCTATCTCTATATCAAGGGGGCGTCCGCGTTGTTCATGACGATGTGGGCCACCGTGGCGTCCGTGTACAGGATCGAGATCGTGGGCCTCGATCCGTTGCGGCTGGTGTTGCTTGGGACGCCGCTGGAGGTCGCCGCCTTCGTCTTCGAGGTGCCGACCGGGGTGTTTGCAGACACCTTCGGCCGGCGGCGGTCGGTCATCGCGGGTTGCGTGCTTATGGGCTCAGGGTTCGCACTGGAGGGCGCGATTCCCAAATTTGTGGCGGTGCTCGCCGCCCAGGCCATATGGGGGTCGGGTACACGTTCATCAGCGGGGCCCTCGAGGCCTGGATCGCAGACGAGGCCCCGGACCGCGACCTGGGAAACGTCTACCTCCGTGGAGAACAGGCCGACTACCTGGGCTCCTTCGTCGGGATACCAGCGAGCGTGCTCCTGGGCCTCGTCGCCCTGAACCTGCCGCTCCTTACCGGCGGTGCCCTTACCATCGCGCTCGGCCTGGCGCTCGTCTTCGCGATGCCGGAGCGCGACTTCCGGCCCTCCCCGCGCAAGAATCGCTCCCCGATGGAGCACACGGCCGCAACGGCACGTGGCGGCGTCCGGCTGGTCCGCTCCAAACCCGTACTCCTGATCCTTCTCGTCGCCGCTCTTTTCTCAGGTATGTCCCAGGAAGGCTTCGACCGGCTGAACCCCAAGCAATTCCTCGACGTGGTCGGGCTGCCGACCATCGGGGGCTTCGAGTCGGTGGTGTGGTTCGGCGTGATCGGGGCCGGAGGCCTACTCCTCAGCTACCTCGCCGCCGGCGTCGTGGCCCGCGGACTGGACGTGGGCAACCCGGCCGTCGCCGCACGGGTCTTGCTCGCCTTGGATTTCCTGACCATAGCGGGGATGCTTGCCTTCGCGCTTGCCGGCAGCTTCGCGCTGGCGCTCGAGGCGTCTGGTTCGCGTCGCTGGTCCGCAGGGTCGCAGAGCCGGTTTATCTGACCTGGCTGAACGAGGGGCTCGACCCGGCCGTGAGGGCAACCGTGATCTCGATGAGCAGCCAGATCGGCGCCCTAGGCGAAACCTCCGCGGGCCCCGTGGTCGGGGCTATCGGCAACATCTTTGGCGTCAGGCAGGCCCTCGCTGCCGCTGCCCTCATCCTCTCACCGACCCTCCTGCTCTACGGACGCGCCATTAAGCGCGGCGGCGCCGAGCCAAGGCTGAAGGAGGCCTCCGAAAAGTAGCCGGTTTCGGGAGCCTCTTTCCCCCATAGGGTGCGAAATTTGTTTAATCCCGACGAAATTTATCGGAATTTTGTTGACGTATAGCTGTCTGGCACTTAGTATCCGGCGCATGGAGTTGCACGGCACGCAGGGACGGGCGACGGGGCGAACGTCATTGGCCTCTCGCGCGGGCGCACGATGTAGTGCGCGCGCCTGATTTCAACCCCTGGTTTTTGTTACATGATTACATTGGAGGGTGGAGCAATGCACGAATCCCTGCGTTCGAAGCGTTACGACAGAATCCTGCCCGGCCCCGAGGCGCTGGGGCGGGAGTCCGAGCTTCTGGAGGGTGCCGACCCGTGGGAGGTCATAGAGTGGGCGGTCGAGACCTACGGTGAGGGCCTGGCGCTCTCGGCCTCGTTCGGCGGGGGCGAGGGGATGGCACTTTTGGACATGATCTCCAAGGTCACCGACAAGGTAACCGTCCTGACCATCGACACGGGCTTCGTCTTCAAGGAAACCGCCGAGTTCCGCGAGGAGGTCATGCGGCGCTACAAGCTGCCCGTCGAGGTCTTGCGACCCGAGATGACGATCGAGGAGCAGGTCGAATGTTACGGTGAGCAGATGCGCACCTGCACCCCGAACCTGTGCTGCCAGATCCGGAAGATCGAACCCCTCCAGAAGGCCTTGAACCGCTACGACGCCTGGATGACCGGCATCCGTAGGGAGCAGACCACCCAGCGGGCGGGCACGCAGGTCGTCGCCTGGGAGGAGCGCTACGGGGCAGCCAAGATAGCGCCCATGCCGCACTGGACGGAGGCGCAGGTGTGGGACTACGTGAGGGCGCACAACGTCCCCGTCAACCCGCTGCTGCACCAGGGCTACAAGAGCATCGGCTGCGAGCCGCAGACCAGGCCCGTGCACGACGACGAGGACCCAAGGGCGGGCAGGTGGATGGGGCTCGACAAGACCGAGTGCGGCATCCACTTCGAGGACGGACAGGTCAGCCGCGCGGGCGCCTGAAACGGAGAACTTCTTTCACCAGAAGAGCAGGTTTTTTGCAACATGAGATTCCTCAGGAAAGACCAGACCCTCAACAAGGTCGAACGCATCAAACTGGCGCGCCATCCCCTGGAGGTGCGCCAGGCAATAATGGACACCTATTCGAAGGACCTCTCGGCGATGGACGAGGTCCCAGGCGAGGTGGAGCGCCTGAAGTGGGTGGGCATCTACCCGCAGAAGCAGGGCGGCGACGCCTTCATGATGCGGATCAAGATCCCCGGCGGCGCCCTGACGCCGGAGCAGACGGAGGTCATCGGGAGGATAGCGACCGATTTCGCCCGCGGTCCCATCTCCAACCCACACTTCGGTAACAACTTCCTCGACCTGACCACGCGCCAGGACGTGCAGATGCACTGGCTCCAGATGAAGGACATCCCGGAGATCTGGCGCCGCCTGGAAGAGGTCAGCATCACGACCGTGCAGGCCTGTGGCGACTCCGCCCGCAACGTCCTGTGTTGCCCCGTCTCCGGCCTCGACCACCACGAGGTCATCGACGCCTTTCCGGTGGCGCAGTCGATCAGCGCGTACTTCACGGGCAACCGCGAGTACGCCAATTTGCCCCGCAAATTCAAGATGAGCGTCACGGGATGCCTGGA
The DNA here is from genome assembly GCA_046733115.1 of Actinomycetota bacterium. Lineage (GTDB taxonomy): Bacteria > Actinomycetota > Rubrobacteria > Rubrobacterales > Rubrobacteraceae > Rubrobacter_D. The sequence continues at coordinate 12,311 of JBKPOM010000245.1, forward strand.
AGACTGCGCGCAGGCCGAGATCAACGACGTGGGCATGCTACCCGCCCGACTGGAAGACGGCACGCTCGGCTTCAACCTGCGCGTCGGCGGCGGCCTCTCCGACGGTCCGAGGATGGCTTCCGATATCGACGTCTTCGTCAGGCCGGAGGAGGCCGTGGAGATCACACGTGGCATAGCCCAGGTCTTCGGCGAACTCGGGGACAGGGAGAACCGCTGGACCGCGAGGATGCGCTACCTGGTCCAGGAACTGGGCCCCGAAGGCTTCCGCGAAGAGCTCGAGAAGCGTGTCTCGGTAGAGCTCACGCCCGCGGGCGCAGACCTGACCAAGAGGTACCGCGGCGACCACATCGGCGTCCACCCCCAGAAGCGTAGGGACGGTTCGCGTGATGAGGGCGGTTCGCGAACCGCCGCTACGACCTATTACGTTGGTCTGAACGTGCCCGTAGGGAGGATGAGCGGCGAGCAATTCGAGGAGGCGGGCAGGCTTGCCGGGGAATACGGGGATGGCGTCCGCCTCGCCACGGATCAGAACCTCATTATCACCGGAGTTCCTGAGGACTGCCTTGACGACCTGCTCGCCGAGCCGCTCCTGGCGCGGTACTCACCGAACCCTGGGGCGTTCGAGCGTGGCGTCGTGGCGTGCACGGGGAGCGAGTTCTGCCGCTTCGGCATCGTCGAGACCAAGGTCAGGGCCGTGGAATGGGCCCGCGAGATGGACGAGCGGGTAGGCGACATCGGCCAGGAGGCCGTAAGGATGCACTTCTCCGGCTGCTCGGCGTCCTGCGCCCAGCCCCAGATCGGGGACATAGGCTTCCGCGGCGAGACCGCGAAGACGCGGGACGCCATCGTGGAAGGCGTGGACATAGGGCTCGGCGGTTCGCTCGGCAAGGACGCCGCGTTTATCGACTGGGTAGAGGGCGCGAAGCCCGCCGATGAGGTTCCCGACGCCCTCGTCGTCGTCTTCGAGCAATTCGAAGAAGAGCGTCGTGAGGGCGAGCGTTTCCACGAGTGGGCCAGGCGGAAGCGGAACGCCGAGTTGCGCGGGGCTTTGAGGAAGCCGGTACGGGGCGGGGTGTCCGCGTAATGGCCGGCTTCGACATCAGGGACATGATGAACGACATCGACGAGGCCCCCGGCAAGGTCTGGTTCTGGGACCTGGAGAAGACGGTCATCGACGCGGACCGCTGCGTGCAGTGCGGTGTGTGTGTCGCGGCCTGCCCGACGGATTCCATAGGGATAGGCGACGATGACCTTCCCGAGCTCGTCAAGATGTGCACGGGTTGCTCGCTGTGCTGGGACTTCTGCCCGCGAGGCGGGCTGCAGTACGAGTCGACCTGGAAGATCACGGGAGGCTCTGCCAGCGAGAGCGTCGAAGGCATCGGGCGCGTCGAGGAGAGCTATACGGCGCGGGTCAAGCAGAGAATAGACGGTGTGCAGGACGGCGGGTTCGTTAGCGCGCTCCTCATCTCTTTGCTCGAAGAGGGCGAAATAGACGGCGCCCTGTTGGCGCGCGAGAGCGAGAACGAGCGCTGGAAGGGCGAGGCCTTCCTGGCGACGACGCCTGAGGAGGTCCGCGAGTGCGCGGGCAGCTTCTACAATCAGACGCTCGCGCTCGGGCACGTGGACTTCGAGGACCATGAGCTTCCATCGAACCCGAGGATCGCGGTCGTAGGGACGCCGTGCGAGATCGAAGGCATCAAGGCGATGCAGGCCAGACCATGGACGTGGGGATCTTCCAAGATCGAGGCCATAACGCTCACGATAGCGCTGCTCTGCACCAAGAGCTTCAACTACGAGAAGTTGATGCTTGAGGAGATCCGGGACAAAAGGAACGTCGACCTCGACAACGTGGGCCGTGTCGACATCATCCGCGGGAAGATGATCGTGCAGGATCTCGAAGGCGAAACCATTTTCGAGGAGCCGATCCGGGACTTCCACGGCGCCGCCCTGAAGGGCTGCGACGAGTGCGCGGACTTTATGGGCCACGCCGCCGACATCTCCGTGGGCAGTGTCGGGAGCGCGGACGGCTACTCGAGCGTGCTCGTCCGGGGCGAGGAAGGGCTCGCCGCTTTCGACAGCGTCAGGGACCGCCTTGAGTTGCGTCCCCTTGACAAGCCGCAGGCTTTGGATAAGCTAGACGGTTTGGACAAGAGGGTGGCTTTCAACAGTCTCAAGCGGGCCTTCGACCCCGAGGCCCCGCTCTTTATAGACTACGAGGAGCACCTGAACGACTATGCCGGGACGGATCGAGCCCCGGTCGAGCACGAAGCGGTGAGGTACTAGTTGGAACACGCCACAAAGAGCCTGCCTGTGCCGGATGAGCCGAAGGATTTGAAAACCGAGACCCGCGCCCTCCTTGAAGAATCGCCGGAGGAGGGGAGCCGCGTCATCGAGGATGCCGCGTTTGTCTCGGACCTCCTGTGGGAGGAGTGGGGGGCGGATCTCGAAGAGGCCGGCATGGGCTACGACCGGTTCGTGGAGATCTCACGTGGTTACGCGGGCGAATTCAGGCTCTGGCTGGTCGGCGAACGTCCCTGGAATCACTGCGCGGCCGGCCTCGCCGGCCGTGCAGTGCGTAGGCTCCCGGCCAGGAAGGCCACTATTCTCGCGGAGGTAGAACTATGAACGTCAGCACCGAGTTTACGACCATCCAGCCGCACGGCGGCGAACTGGTAGACCGACTGGCCCCGGAGGAGCAGCGCGACGAGCTGCTGAGCAGGGCCGAGGGGTTCACGAAGATCATACTCGGTCCGAGGGCGCTCTCGGACCTGGAGATGATCTCGACCGGCGTCTTCTCCCCCCTAACGGGCTTCATGGTCAGCGAGGACTACGAGAGCGTCGTCGAGACGATGCGCCTCAAGAACGGTCTGGTCTGGAGTCTGCCGATCACGCTTCCCGTCAGGGAGGAAGAGGCGAACGACGTAAGGGTCGGCGAGGAGATAGCCCTGGCCGACGGCACGGGACGCATCCTGGCGACCATGATTGTCGAGGACCGCTACTCCTACGACAAGGAGCACGAGGCCCAGGAGGTCTTCGGCACCACGAACGCGGAGCACCCCGGCGTCGCCGCCGTCTACCGCCAGAAGGACATACTCCTCGGCGGCGAAGTTACGCTCCTGGTGGACGACCCGAACCCGAAGCCTTTCCCGGAGTACCATTACGGGCCGCGCGAGCTGCGCAAGGTGTTCGCGGAGAAAGGCTGGAAGCGGGTAGTCGGTTTTCAGACCCGCAACCCCGTCCACCGCTCGCACGAGTACATCCAGAAGAGCGCGCTGGAGATAGTCGATGGTCTGCTCCTCAACCCGCTCGTCGGCGAGACCCGCTCCGAGGACATACCGGCCGACGTCAGGATGAGGTCTTACGAGACGATCCTGGACCGCTACTACCCCAAGGACCGCACCTTGCTCGCGGTCTTCCCCGCGGCGATGCGCTACGGGGGACCGCGCGAGGCGATCTTCCACGCCATCTGCCGCAAGAACTACGGCTGTACGCACTTCATCGTCGGCCGCGACCACGCCGGTCCCGGCAAGGACTCCAAGGGTAATCCCTTCTACGGCGACTACGAAGCCCAGCACATCTTCGACGAGTTCGACGAGGATGAGATCGGGCTCACCCCCTTGTTCTTCGAACACGCCTTCTTCTGCCTGGAATGCCAGGGCATGGGCACCACCAAGACATGCCCCCACGACAGCGAGCACCACGTGTTCATCAGCGGCACCAAGGTGCGCGAGATGCTCTCCAAGGGCGAGTACCCGCCCCCAGAGTTCTCCCGCCCCGAGGTCATCGAAGTGCTCATGGAGGGGCAGCGGACGTAGCAAGTTTGTTAAAATACGTTAAACTGGTAACAGTACGTAACAGATAGGCAAGGAGAACAAACGATGGAGAATGGAACCAGGAACGGACGCGGGTTCACGCTGTGGTTCACGGGGCTATCCGGGGCGGGCAAGACGACGATAGCGGAGATCGTGGAGCACGAGCTCAGGAACCGCACCCGCAAGATAGAGGTTCTGGACGGGGACATCGTGAGGACCAACCTGTCTAAAGGTCTCGGCTTCTCCAGGGAGGACAGGGACACGAACGTTTTGAGGATCGGGTTCGTCGCGGACCTCTTGACGCGCAACGGGGTGGGTGTGATCGTCAGCGCCATCTCGCCATTCAAGGAGGTTCGCGACCAGGTCAGGCGCAACGTGGGCGAGGACTTCATCGAGATCTTCGTGGATGCGCCGCTCGAGGTGTGCGCCGAGCGTGACGTCAAGGGCCTCTACAAGAAGGCTTTCGCCGGGGAGATACCGCAGTTCACCGGCGTCTCCGATCCTTACGAGGCGCCTGTGGCGCCCGAGCTGCACATCAAGACCGACGAGGAAGAGCCCCTAGATAGCGCGAGGAGGGTCATCGGGCACCTCGAGGAGTTCGGCTACCTCAGGCCGGTCGGGGCGCTCAACCGGGCTTAGGAACCCAGAGGGTGATAGACCCCGGTCCCGCACTCTTCGGTCTGCTGGTCGGTTTCCTGGTAGGCCTCACCGGGGTCGGTGGCGGCTCCCTGATGACGCCTTTCCTGGTGGCGGTCGTTGGGGTGCCTGCACCCACCGCCGTCGGGACCGACCTCACCTTCGCTACGCTGACCAAGCTGACCGGGTCTTTCCAGCACTTCAGGCAGCGCTCGGTCAACCTGGAGATCGCCGTTTTCCTCGGGATGGGCAGCATCCCCGCGGGGCTTCTGGGGGTCGGGACCCTGGAGTGGATAAAGGGCGCCTTCGACCCCGAGATGGTCGAGTCGATCATGGTGACGATCATAGCCATCACCCTCGTCGTGGTCGGGGCTTCCCTGATCTTCCGCGAGTACTTTATGCCCAAGAGGATCAGGATCCCCAGGCCAGGGGCGTGGGATGGCAAGGGTCGTATGAGCACGAGACGCCGGATGCTCACCGTTTTGCTCGGGGCTTTCGGCGGCTACCTGGTCGGACTGACTTCCATAGGTTCGGGAAGCGTGATGGCGGTCCTGTTGCTCCTCTTCTACCCCATAGCGCCGGCCGTCATAGTCGGCACAGACATCACCCACGCCATGGTCCTCTCGTTCGTCGTTGGCATAGCCCATATGACGCAGGGCAACGTTGATTTCGGGCTCGCGGGTACGCTGCTCCTCGGTGGCATCCCCGGCGTCCTGGTCGGGAGCTGGCTGGGGCCTTACGTCCCGGCCAAACCCCTCAAGGCGATATTGGCGATCATGCTAATTTTCGTGGGCGTGCGTTTGTTGTTGGTGTAACGTCCCGTGCGAGGGCGGTTCGCGAACCGCCCCTACAGGGTTATGGGGGTGTCGTAACGCGGGCGGATGGTGGATCGTACCTCCCAATAGCGGGGCGAACCTGTTTCCCAACGCGGTTCTCGATAATGATGAGTCAGGTCTCACTACGGGTCGCTTTTTCGGCCGGCGACTTACGCGTCGAACCCCTTGCGCCTGAAACCTGGAGCCTGATGCCTAATTTCGCAGGAAGCGCTGCCTTTCTGCCAGCCGCTTCAGGCGTCCCTGGAGAGTTCTAGCGCGCAGTTGACCAGGGCGAGGTGCGTGAACGCTTGCGGGAAGTTACCGACGAGCCTCTGGGAGCGGGTGTCGTAATCTTCGCTTAGCAGGCCGACGTCGTTGCGCTGTGCGAGCAGGCGTTCGAAGAGTTGTTCGGCTTCGCTTTTCCGGCCGATGCCCCGGAGCGCGTTGACCAGCCAGAAGCTGCAGATCAGGAACGATCCCTCGCATCCAGCGAGTCCGTCGTCGGATTCGTCCGTCTTGTAGCGCAGGACGAGACCGTCTTCGGTCAGCTCGTCGCGGATCGTCTCGACGGTATTTATTACCCGCTCGTCATCGTAGGGCAGGAAACCGACGCACCGCGGGATGAGGAGCGCGCAGGCGTCGAGCACGTCGGAGCCGTACGCCTGGGTGAAGGCTTTCCTCTCGGTGCTGTAGCCTTTCGCTATGACGTTGGGGTGGATCTCATCTCGTACGGCGGCGCGCCAGCGATCCGCGGGGCCGTCGAGCCCGAAGCGCTCGACGCCGGCGACCAGCGCGTCGAACGCCACCCAGCACATGACCTTGGAGTAGACGAAGTGCTGCTTTTCGCCGCGCGACTCCCTGATGCCGATGTCCGGCCGCTTCCAGGCCTCTTCGAGGCGCTTGGCGAACCATCGCTGCAGCTCCCAGCCCCTCTCGGAAGGCATGATCCCCGCGGCGCGTCCAACGTGCGCCGCCTCCAGCACCTCGCCCGGCACGTCGAGCTGAACCTGGCCCGCGGCGTCGTTGCCGACGCGGACCGGGGAGGCGCCCTCGTACCCGGAGAGCCAGGGCAGTTCGTACTCCGGCAGACGGCGGGTGCCGTCGATGCCGTACATGATCTGGGCGTCCGCGGGGTCGCCGGCCACGGCCCTGAGCACCCACTCCTGCCAGGAGCGGGCCTCCTCCAACAGGTCCACCCCGACCAGGGCCGCGGTCTGAAGGTCGCCCACCATCGCATAGTCTTCGATCTTGCTCGCCATCAACACGCTCCAGCCTTTTCAGCAAGTCAGCAGTTCAGCATTTGCACACTCATGCTTCGCCTTCGCTTATCGGCACTTCAGCTTGTTGTGGGTCGTGGTTGGGTGCGCGAATTGCGGTGGAGGGTGTTGCTGAACTGCTTTTTGGGTCTTGCGGGACCCGCTTTCAGTTTGCGTATCCGGCGGAGGGGCTGGCGGTGGCAGTCGCAGCGGCAGTCGCACTCGCGGCGGCACTGGCGCTCGCAGTGCTTGCTGTAGCCGTGGTGGTCCAGCGCTCATCGTTAGGGTTACGGGCGCGCCCGGCTTCGCTGGGGCGCCGGCCGGGGGGTTTGTTCGGATGGCTGTTTCGGGGGCTCTGCGGTTCGTTTCGGTCTCTATGGCCGCTACTTCGAAACCGGCGCCAGAGATGGTTTTGACGGCCTCTTCGAGACTCCGGCCTGATACATCCGGTATCGTGGTCTCTTCCTCCAGGCGCGGACCTCCCTGAGCCGGCGTCGCTTTCGGGGCGTCGGGAGGCTCGCCCGCCGTCTCGGTTACCCTGGGCACGGAAGATTCGGCGTTGTCAGTGCCGAGCAGGGCCGTTGCCGCCCAGGCCAGGCAGGCTGCTAACGTCAGTGCCGCGAGGATCGCCAGGACGCCGCGACGGCGCCGCCTGCGCAAGGCGCCGAAGTCGGTGGTGCGGCCGGGGGACACTTTGTGGGGAATTTCGGCCCAGCTCGGCAGCTCCGTGCACCGTCTCGCTGCCGCCAACGGCATAGCAAATCCCGACATCATATCGGTGGGGCAGAGGATCTACTACTGACCCCAATCTGGCGGTCAGCGTCTCCTGTAGACTAGGTGCGTGAGCACGGGCGGAGGAGACGCTTTGGTAGAGAACGGCACCGCCCCGACTTTCGGGCTGTGGTACGACTTCAGGCAGAAGTTGCCGCTCGGGGACTACGCCCGATTCTACGCCGAGTGCCTGGAGGAGATTCAGAAGGGAGAGGCTTTAGGCTTCACGGGGGTCTGGCTCTCCGAGCACCACTTCGTGGACGATGGATACCTGCCCTCGCCTCTCGTCGTGGCCGCCGCGATAGCGGCGAGGACCACGACCATGACCATCGGGACGAACGTGCTGTTGTTGCCGATGCACCATCCATTGCGGGTGGCGGAGGACGCGGCGGTCGCCGATCTTGTCTCTGGCGGGCGGTTCGTGCTCGGGGTCGGCCAGGGCTACGTGCAGCACGAGTTCCAGACTTTAGGCTTCGAGCGGAAGTACAGGCCCTCGCTCTTCGAGGAGGGGATCGGGGTGATCCGTCACGCCCTCGAAGACGGGCGCACCGGCGACGAGGGCAAACGCTGGAGCTTCGACGACCTGCCGTTCGAACCGCGCCCGAAGGATAAGCTCCCCATCTACATCGGCGCCTTCGCCGACCCCGCCATAGACCGCGCCGCGCGCCTCGCCGACGGCTTCCTCGCCTCCGCCGGCGGTGGAGATTTCGGAGAGACGTACAGGAAGGTCAGGGCTGCCCTGGAGCGCCACGGTCGGGCTGGGGAGACGTTTCCTTACGTGGCGTCTGGAGTGGCTTTCGTACACGAGTATGCCGGAAGGGCGCGTGAGATCGTGGGTCCCGCCATCGCATACCAGCGCACCCGCTACGCGGAGTGGGGCACGGATAAGGACAAGCCGCGCCCCGAGCCGATACGCGAGGAAGATCTGCCGTGGGAGAGGTACCTCGTGGGTACGGCCGAAGAGGTCGCGGACGGTCTGATCGCGCTGTATGAAGAGGCGTCTTACGACCACCTCTGCTTCTGGGGCCGTCTCCCCGGAGTCACGCACGAGCAGGCGCTCGCGAACATGCACCTCTTCGCCTCAGAGGTTGTCCCGAGGTTCAACGACGCGGTAACGGCTTGAAGGTAACGCCGAAGGTACTGAACGACGAGCAGACCGCCTTCCTCGTGCGGCAGAGGGTGGCCCGTCTCGCGACCGCCGACGGGACGGGGAAACCGCACGCCGTGCCCGTGTGCTTTGCCCTCACGCAAGCCGCGATCTTTATAGCCCTCGACGAGAAACCGAAAAGTGTTCCTGTGTCCAGCCTCAAACGCGTTAGGAACATCCTCGAGAACCCCGAAGTCGCCCTCGTCGCCGACCGCTACGCCGAGGATTGGGGCTTGCTCGCCTTCGTGATGGTACGCGGCCGGGCCGAGCTTCTGGAGCCGGGTACCGAAGAGCACGCCGCCGCCGTGCGGCTCTTGCGGGGCAAGTACCACCAGTACGAGGCGATGCGCATAGAAGAGAACCCCGTCATCGCCATAAGCCCCGAGAAGGCCGTCTCGTGGGGCGCACTCGACGAACCGGAGTCCGCCGAGCCGCATGTACTCGACACGATCCACGGCCGCCGCTCGGTCCGGCGGTATCTCCCCAAAGAGGTGCCGGATGAGGTCGTGGAGCAGGTACTCAAAGCCGCCCGCTGGGCTCCTTCCCCGCACGGACGGCAGCCCTGGCGCTTCGCCGTGCTCGGGCGCGAGGAGACCAAAGAGCGGCTGGCGGATGCGATGGGCGAGGAGTGGCGGGCGAACCTGGAGATGGACGGCCAAAGCGCCCAGATCGTCGAAAAGCGCCTCGAAGGCTCACGCAAACGGCTTCTGGACGCGCCGGTGCTCGTACTACTTTGCCTGTACCTCGAAGACCTCGACGAATACCCGGACGAAGAGCGCCAGCGCGGCGAGACCACGATGGCCGTTCAGTCGCTAGGCGCCGCGGCCCAGAACGCCTTGCTCGCGGCCTACGACCTCGGCCTCGATGCCGGCTGGATGTGCGCCCCGCTCTTCTGCCCCGAAAAGGTGGTCGAAGCGCTGGGGCTCGAACCTAGGCTCATCCCGCACGCCCTGCTCACGCTCGGGTACGCCGAAGGCGATCCCCCGAAGCGCCGGGGCAGGTTGGCGCTCGACGAGCTCGTGGTCTACAAGGATTGAGTCCTCAGCACCTCTGGCCGCTGAACTGGCGCACGGACCTTGCCGAGACCGGTGACGTCGGGGTTACGGACTTTGCAAGCGTAGGATACCTTTTTGTAGAGCGACGGTAACGGCGGCGGTACGGTCGGCGACACGGTCGACGATACCGAGCTTGTCGAAGATGTGGATCAGCTGCGACTTCACGGTGGCCTCGCTGAGGTGGAGGTCCCTCGCCATCTCCTTGTTGCTCCTGCCGCGCGCCACCAGTTCGAGAACCTGTATCTCCCTGCCGCTCAAGGCCATCCGGGCCGGTGTCTGCGCCCTCTGCATCAGGCGCGCTGTTACGGACGGGGCAGGACGAGTTCACCGCGGGCGGCGGCGCGTATGGCGCGGAAGAGCTCCTCGCGCGGCGCGTCCTTCAGGAGGTAGCTGGTGGCACCGGCCTCGATGGCGCGCAAGATGTCCGCGTCGGAGTCGTAGGTGGTCAGGACGTGGACGTGCGGGTGGTCCTCCTTGATCCGGCTTATCGCCTCTACACTGTCCATCTCGGGCATGCGCAGGTCCATCAAGATTACGTAAGGGCGCAGTAGTGCGGCGAGGTGCACCGCCTCCTCTCCGTTTTCGGCCTCGCCGGGCACCTTGAGGTCCGACTTCTCCGCCAGCATTCCTTCGAATCCGGCGCGCACTATGGGGTGATCGTCGGCGATCAGGAGCCTGACCGGAGCTTTCACCCGGCCTCCCTCTGTGCGGGTGGCGTGTCTTCAGCCCCAACCCCAACTACCAGGGGTAGCTCGACGACCAACGTGCACCCTTCTCCCGGCTCGCTCTCCACCATCAACGTTTCAAAACTACACACACTCTCTGAGCTGAGGTTCAACGCCGTGCTCACCGACAGCCACGCCCAGCTGCTTCAAATATCGAGAGGCTGACCAGAGCGGGTACTCAGGGGACCGTCCGGCCGGAATCTTAATCCTGTCGAGGACGAGGTTGAGACGCTCTTAGAGCTATCGTCACCTCACACAACCATTCATAGTGGGATTGTTCGATGGGCTTCGGGCGAATACCGTCACTACGAACCTCCCCGAGTGCACTACCGCTCAGCTCCACTGTCCCAACGGGGTAAGAGATGACCTCGATGCTCAGCGCCCTGTATGCGTCGTGTCTGTCTTCGGGTGTGTAGAGGTCAAGACCCTCGCGCGCCTCGAAGGTGTAGCGCTCAAGCAACGCTTCAGCGTTACGTTCGAGCTCAGCCCTATGTTCGTGATGGCGGGCGAGTTTTCCTAATTCTCGCTGGGCTACCTCACGCCGCTCCTCCAAGTCGGCGAGCTTCTTCTTCAACTCCGCTATTGAGATGAATCCTTCGGCCGGCTGGTCGAGGTGACCATCTCGCCTGCGCTCGATCTTCTCCAGCTCCGCGTACCAGTGTCGTAGCCTGTGGGTCGGTGTGTCCTGCAGCGCCGCGCGCGCGGCTCTTCGATGAAGCGCTCTATGCCAACACGCAGGCGCTCCTGATTCTTCAAGAGGCTTGAGACCTCGTACCAGACCTCTGCCTCTATGCGCTCTGCCTTGTGATGCTTGGCGTTGGGGCACGTATCTGGACCGTTACGCGCGGTGGTGGCACTCCAGGATACATAACTCTCCAAAGAAGCCCCAGCCGCTCGGGCTGCGCTTCCGAGTTGTGCTGACCGAAGACCACACCGAGCGGTTAGAATGGTAGATGTCATGAGGCCTTAAAAAGGAGCGAGATGACTAGCGGCTATACGCCTGGGAGTATGCCCGAGAAGGACCAGCCGGGATTCGATCAGATCCTTAGAGCTCTGAGAGAGGGACTAAGTGAGAACCCGCGGCTCAAAGAGATGCCAGCCGAGGAGGTAGCTAGGCAACTCGTCCAGGGCGGACACCTAGAAGGTGAGCCCCCTCCACCTCTGGTGGCGGAGGCTCTCGAAGGTCTGGAGGGCGAGGAGCAAAGTCTACAGAACGACGAGCTTTCCTCTGAGGATGCCAACCCCACTTGAGCAACGTATAGACGGTCCTCTCCTGCTCATCGAGACGCATCTTCATTGAGCACTACAAGATGTTGTGACAGCCTTTGAGTAGGTGGGCGGGTACGGCACCCTCCCCACAAGAAGGCGATAGCAATCCGCTCCCGCCGGGACCTCTCGTTTACCTCACGACCTCAAGCTCGTTCACGCTGTTACCCTCCAAAGGCACCCGGAAGTGCAACACCGAGCGTAGTGACTCTATTCGCTCGATGGGTATCGAGTAGAGTTTCGGTACGCCTCGTTTGCTAACGGTTGCTGATGTGCGGTCACCACACCCTTTGGGTCGCTAAGACCCACGAGCGTCATCTCGGACGGGCTCCTCCGGTGGGAGATCAAGCAGGAGTTCGGATAGGTCGTCGGGCCTTGAGAACATCGACCAGTGCCCCGTAGGCAACTCTACGAAACGCTACTCGGGGCCGGCGAACTCCCGAAACAAAGAGTTGCCGCTGGAGACCATCCCTCGCACCTGAGCGATAGAGAAATTGCACACTATCCTCAGCTTCGGCAGCGTTTCTCGGGCCGGGTTCCTAAGCCGCAAGGGCTGGGTGTAGGTGCCAAACGGCTGCGGGGTGGCCCGGAAGTACAGTAGCCTAAGATGACTTCATCTACCCCTTCGAGGCTGGCCATGTTGGCCAACTCTTCCGGCGGTGGTATCGGGAGTATCGGGAACTTCCAGCCCTCGCCTAACTCCTGCACCTGCTCCTCGGTTCGCTTTCTCAGTTCGGACGGGAACTTCTCAATCAGGCTACCGCCGTCGGGAAGTGGCGCGGTGTCCAGGTACACCAGCTCGGAGATGCGCTCTGGGATGCGGTCCGCCGCGCCCGTAACCACGAGCCCACCGTAGCTGTGACCAAGGAGCACGACGTCGTGGAGGTCCTCGAACTCGATTAGGTTCACCACGTCGGTTATGTGGGTCTCTAGATCGACCTGGGGAGAGGCGAGATGAACCCGCTCGCCGAGGCCGGTGAGGGTGGCGGGATAGGCGTCGTGGCCGTTATCTCGCAGCCGCCGGGCGACTCTCTGCCAGCACCATCCTCCCAGCCAGCCGCCACCGACCAGCACGTAAGTCGTCATCCTCAAGGACCTCCTTGTCATCAATGCTCTTGGGTGGTCTGTGGAAACTCTTGCAGCTCGCGCCTACATGGGACCTTAAGCAGCCATCAAAGATTCCCCCATAGTGCGTTTCTCCGCGAGCCTCTCTACACTCTCAGGGTCATGGGTAGCTAGACCAGAGGTCGAGAGTCGGCAAGCCTAAGAATACGATCCATGGTACCGATGGCTACGCTAGGACGAGGGAAACCCCGTCCGGTATCCTCTTGATGAGGAGACTCTGGCTATAGCTCGTATCGCCAGCCAAGACGAAAGTGGCATCCTCGGTGTTCACTACAACCGAGACGTGCCCGGGAGTATGGCCAGGTGTCGGCACGATCAGAACATCGCCTGCTTTTGTGACCTTGTAGCTCTCCTCAAATGGACCGAATCTCTCAGGCTCGAAAGCAAGAGCCTCTGGGTTAAACCACTCAGGCCACCGGTTAGGCAAGAAACCCCGCAACCTCCCTCCAAAGCCACTCGCTAGGCGGTGATCAGTTCCTGATACCAGGATCTCGGCGCCGGGAAAATGATGCAGACCGCTAGCATGATCTGTATGGAAGTGTGTCAGGACGAGTGTTTTGATGTCTTCTTGCGTGATTCCCACACTTCCAAGAATAGTTAGCAGGCGGCAAGAATATGACGGGCACGTACCAGATCTCTGCCTTGATCCTATTCTGATCGAGGACTCTTCTCAATAGCCTCCTCGTGCCAGCACGTCCATCATCTCTGTAAACAAGGTGCAAAGCTGCTACGAGCGGGGTGCCCACGGAGACCGTTATGCGCCAATCTCGCGGCTCTATCAGCCAGATCGGGGCCGAAAGGGCGAAAACCAGCACAAAGAACCTCAGGGGTGACCTTTTACGAGACACGATCCTATTAACCAGACCACCTCGATGCCGGCTATCTGCAATCAGTCCGCCCACCCACTCTCCGCAAAGATTTGTCCTCTCTGTGCCCGGGTTCTTCTCGCCGTCCTGTGGCCGTTACCAGGCTTCGGTGTGGTACAGAGAGCCGCATGTACTGGGGAGCGTCTATGAGACCCAGGATGAGCCTCACAAGGAGCGGAGCCCAATCCTTGCTGTCGTCGGTGACGATAATGGGGTCGAAGAGGCAAACCTGCCCTCCCCTCGTCTGCAGCTCACACGAGCCCGCCGCCAAGACGTTCTTCACCCAGTCGCTCTGTGGTCCGTAGGTAAGGGCGATGATGTACCCGCCGTCGGTGCGAAAGGCGTTGACGGGGGTGCGGTAAGGGCGGCCCGATTTTCGACCGACGTGGCTCACGATGGCGAACCCAGGTAGGTAACCGGCCACCCTCAAGGTCAGGCGGTTGGTGAAATGCTTGTTGAAGCGAGCTATGCTTCTAGGTGCTGGCATCTTACAGCACGTTGCAGCGGTAGTGAGCCGATGAGAACATGGCCGTATGAGCGGTTACTCGGAAGACCTCAGATGGAGGATAGTCTCCTCGGTAGAAGGCGACATGTCCAAGGCCCAGGCGGCTCGCACCTTCTCCGT
>JBKPOM010000246.1:0-4470 GCA_046733115.1 Actinomycetota bacterium
TCTTAGGCGTCGTGAAGTTGCCCTTGTACAAAGTGCGCCTGACCTGGAGCTTGCCGCCCTCGAGGTCGACATCCTCCCATTTGAGGCCCAGAAGCTCACCCTGCCTCAGGCCCGCCGTAATGGCCAGCACGTACATCGCCTCGAACCTGTCGCCGCCAGCTGCCTCGAGTAACGCCTTGGCCTGCTTGGGGGAGGGGGGCTCCATCTCTGTTCGCTTGAGCTGGGGAGGCTTCACCGAGTCGGCGACATTGCGAAGGATGAGCCCGTCGTCCACCGCCTGTTTGAGCGCTTTGTGTAGGGTCGTATGGATATACTGCACGCTCCTGGTGCCAAGGCCCGAGTCCAGCTTCTCCTTGTAGAGACGCCGCAAGTGAGGAGGAGTGAGATTTTTGAGCTTCACGCCGCCGAGCATCGGGGAGATGTGGTTGCGCACCATGCGGGCATATCCTTCGTAGGTGGCGAGCTTCACGCGGTCTTTAACCGAGTCTTCCAGCCACACCCGAAGGTACTCCCCGAGCGTGATGATGCTAGCGTCGAAACACACCCCCTTATCCCTATCAGCCATTGCCTTGGTGAGCTTCTCGGCCACCTCAGCGCGGGTCTTGCCGTAGATTGCCCTGCGCTTGGGACCCGAGGCGGTGTGCGCAGTGTATCGGGCTTCGTAGCGACCATCCTTGCGTTTGTAGATCGTCCCCTCGCCGTTACCTCTTCTCTTCTTGGTCACTGCACCCCCTTACTCGGTGCTCAACCGACTGAGTGACCTTCTTCTCGAGCGTGCTTATCGGCATCCTTGCACCGGTGTAGTGGAGCTAGGCTTGCCTTATGCTTTTGGGCCTGGTGGATTATGGCTTGGCTGCCACAGTGCGTAAGTGCGAGTGGGTGCGAAATATACAGCGGGTTGCGTTGACACTGACCTGTGGGTTTGGGTTTGCTCTGTCTTCACGGCCTGTTTGCCTTCAAGCTACGGCACCTCCTCTTAGTCTAACTTCTTCGTACTCTGAGGGACTGAGATTGCCCAACGCGGAATGTCTCGCGAAGGTTGTAGAACGTCTCGACTTGTACTCGAAGATCGCCGTCCGCGCCATCTGATGACTCGGCCATGAGTGACGGTGGATCAGCTCCCGCTTTAGAGTAGAGACGAAGCTCTCAGCCATCGAGTTGTCGTAGGCGTCCGCCACCGATCCCATCGAAGGCAAGAGTTCAGCTTCTTTCAGGCGGCTCCCGAACTCAACAGAGGTGTACTGGCTGCCTCTATCCGAGTGGTGGATCAGGCCCGGTTTGGGGCGGCGGTTGTAGATGGGGCGAAGTTGCGCTTCACTAGGTCTGGAGCAGCAGGAGTGCGCTCGGTCTGTAAGCGGAGGGTGGTACGGACTTTCCTTCTGCGGTCACCGCACCCGAACAAGCCAGCTTCCCGCATCAGCCTCGCTACACGCTTTCTGCCGCACCTCACGGCCAGCGTCCTCAGCTCGAAGTGGATCCTCGGAGCACCGTAGGTCTCGCGGCCGTCTGTGTGGATGCGAACGATCTTCTTCGAGAGAGCAGCATCGGACTTCGCTCGTGCAGAGGGTGGTCTGTCTCTCCAGCTGTAGAAGTCGCTCTTTGAAACTTTCAGGATTCTACACATCGCGTTTACCCGGTGGTTAGCCTTCTCCGCCTCCACAAACGCGTAGATCACCTGCGCGCTCGGAAGTTCTCTCCTCCTGAGCGAAGAAGGTTGCGGTGGGTTCAACCGGTGAGCGCAACGGTCTTGGCCAGTGTAGCAGCTGGTGTGCTGTAGCCTAAAGTCTTGCGGGGCCTCGTGTTGAGCTTCAGCGCGATCAGGTCCAGGTCGTCTTGATCGTACACAGATAGATCGGTCCTCCTGGGCAGGTACTGCCTCAAGAGCCTATTGGTGTTCTCGGATGTTCCACGCTGCCAGGGGCTCTTGGGATCACAGAAGTAGACGCAGACGTCAGTTGCTACCGTAAACTTCTTGTGGGCGGCCATCTCCGGGCCTCTGTCCCAGGTAAGGGTGGCCCTCATGGTCCTCGGCAGGCACCTTATCTGCTCACCAAGAGCCCTAACCACACTTTCGGTGTCCTTGCCGCCAACCCGCACCAGCATCACGCACCGGCTGCTGCGCTCGACCAGGGTAGCGACGTGGGTGTTGCGCGAGCCGGCCAAGAGATCCCCCTCCCAGTGTCCTGGCATCGCACGGTCTTCGGCCTCGGGCGGACGCTCACGGATGGAGATGGCCACCTTGATCTGCCCGCGCGGTTGCCCTCTCGTCGAGGCGTGGCGACCTTTGCGCATCATGCGCCTTGAACGCAGATGAGCGAGAAGTTTTTTCTTGAGAGCGCCCCTGGCTTGCACGAACAGGGTGCGGTAGATCGTCTCATGAGAGATGCGCATAGCCTTACCGGAAGGATACTCTCTTTTCAACCAGCCGGAGATCTGCTCGGGCGATCAGTCTTCGTGTAGCTTCCGTGCTACCACATCGCGCAAGAAGTGGTTTGTTGCCAGCAGGCACCTCTTGGGACGGCGTGCTCTCTCCCACGCTCTCTCGTCCGCCTTCTGAGCCCGGTAGTTTCTGCGACCGTCGTTGCGGTTCACCTCTCGGCACACCGTGGAGGTACAGCGGCCCAGCCGAGCGGCGATGGAACGAAGGGATTCTCCGGCAGCGAGCCCACGGGAGATCTCCTCCCGCTCGGAGGGGGTGAGCGCACATCTTCGTCTGTGCCGCTCGGGAGGAGAGATCCCCCCGGCGGCTTCGAGCATCCCGTGAATGGAGCCGGGAGGCTTCTGTAGTGCCCGGGCGATGTCGCTTATGGACTCCCCGGCCCTCCACCGCTCCCACAACTCCTTCTTGCCCGCCGCCGACAACCCTCCTGGACGACCCAGCCTCGTCACTTGCGCACCTCCGATCCGTACAACACCGAAAACCTAGCGTGTTGCACCGACCGGTTGAACCCACCGCGGCTTTCTTCGCAAAGGAAGATGGGACTCGCTGAGCGCCTTCGGGTTCATCGAGGCGGAGTGGGCCAGCCATTCCGTCCCGCTACTGTGCGGGCTTCTTGGGATTTCTCGCTCTGGTTACTATGCCTGGAAGAACAGGCCACCATCTGAGAGAGCCCGCTTCGACGCGGTGCTTCAGAGAAAATCGAGATGATCCACCGCAACAGTCGCGCTACCTACGGAGCTCCGAGAGTACACGCCGAACTCGGGGCCATCGACATCCGCTGCGCTAGGAAGCAAGTAGCCAGGCTCATGCGCCGAGCGAGGCTAAGAGGCTGTCTGCGGGGACGGAGGATGAGGCCTACCTACCGCTTAGCCCTCCGGCAAGCTGCTCCGGATCTAGTTGGTCGCAACTTCGCCTCTGGAGAACCGGACCACCTATGGGTTGCGGAGGCTTTGCACCAAAAATCGTGTTGAACCAAAAGTCGAAGGTGTGAACCAAAAATCACCTATTTAGGGGATGCGCCTAGGGCCTGTTGCTTGCTCCAGTGGTCGAGTATGAGAGATGACGGCTTGGCTTACGTCTTAGACGAGAACCGTTTTAGTGTTTCAACTGATACGGCTTGGGACATGTATTCCACTGGACAGAATGCGGTAACCGGCGCCGACGTGGCGAGGGCTTACGGACTGCTTGCCCACTACATAAATAGAGACAGGCTTGCACTAATCATTGAAGCAGGCCGCATAGGGCCGGGTTGTTGGTTAACGCCTACAGCTTATGCGGCGTGTTTGACACCCTACAATTTGGGCCTCGACAGCCCTCGCAATATGTGCTTATTGATAGATGTTAGCGAGCATTCAAGGCTGTGGGGCCAGGAAAATGCGGGGCATCAGGATATAGACCAAACATTTGGCGAGGGGGTGGAATTGAGTTCTACACCCCTGATGCTATTCCGTTTGACTCTGTTCGACATATAATAAGTTAGAGACTTGTGGAGATGAGCACTGATGATTGCCTATGATTTGTATACAGAACTTAACCACATAGCTATTGCGGCGGGCGAGGCGGCCGATCTTTCTGGTCCTGGGGCGGCTGGAGGATTCGATGGCGACGGCTGGGTATGGATTTGGACCAACCCGCTTGAGGAAACCCAGAGGGTCGCAACGGTTGTGTACCGCGCTTCGCCGGATTCGTTTGACAAGGGCGTTCAGAACGAGGTCTTGGCTACTGCTAGCTTGAGGGAACCCAAGCTCTCTTGGGGCATCAGGGTTTGGGCCGATTATCTGAGCCGGGAAGAAGTTGAGGAGAGTCAGGAAAGAGTATTAGATAGCCTCAGGGAGACGTTGGAAACCCAACTCTCCAAGGCCATGAAACAAGCTACTTCAGCCGCGGAGAACCTAGAGAGTGATCACCAGAACCACGAAGAAATAATTGGCTGGGTGAAGGACCTCTTTTTAAGCTGAGCAAGCGGGCAGTTCGCCTCATTCCTCTCAAGACTCTTCTTGTTGCCGCTTCTTAGCCCAACGCGCCTTAGC
>JBKPOM010000247.1:0-33275 GCA_046733115.1 Actinomycetota bacterium
TCGGCGCGCGTGGGCCTGGGGTTCCGGATCATGGAGTCGAGCATCTGCGTTGCGACGATGATCGGTTTTCCGAGACGCCTGCACCGGGCGACCATGCGCTTCTGCTCTATCGGGACCCTCTCCGCAGAGAGCTCGACGGCAAGGTCTCCGCGGGCGACCATGATGCCGTCGGAGGCCGCGATGATGTCCTCGATGTTGTCTATGGCCTCGTGCTTCTCGATCTTGGAGATGACCGGCGCGTTGCCGCCGAACTCCTTTATCCTCTCCTTGACCTCCCTGACCTCGTCGGCCGTGCGCACGAAGGACATGGCCACCCAGTCGGGGTGTAGCTCTTCCATGCCGAAACGCAGGTCCTCGACGTCTTTCGACGTGAGGCCCCTGATAGAGAGCGTCGAGTCGGGGAAGTTGAGTCCTTTGTGGGAGGAGACCGGGCCGCCTTCGAGGACCTCGCAGACGACTTCGCCGTCCTCGATGCTCTCGACGCGCAAGCCGATTAGGCCGTCGTCTATGAGCAGGCGGTGGCCCGGGCGCACGTCATCGGCCAGGTTCTCGTAAGAGGTGGAGAGCCGGCTCGCGTCCCCGGTGAAGTCCCCCGGGGCGAGCACTACGCGGCTTCCTTCCACCAACTCTGTCCCGTCTTCGACGTCGCCGGTCCGGATCTTGGGTCCCTGCACGTCTTGCAAGATGGCGACGTTGCGCCCCGTCTCCTCGGCGACGCCGCGAACGATCTCCGCGTTCTTCAGGTGCATGCTGTGCTCGCCGTGGGAGAAGTTGAACCTCGTCACGTCCACCCCGGCCCGGACCAGCGACCCGATTGCCTCCTCGGTGGAGGTGGCCGGGCCCAGCGTCGCGACTATCTTCGTCCTGCGCAACGTCAGACACCTCTTCCCGGCTTGACCCTCGGGTTGAAAGCCATCCGGCCAGGGTAGAAGGCCGACTCTCCGAGGGCTTCTTCTATGCGGAGGAGCTGATTGTACTTGGCCACGCGCTCGCCGCGGGCCGGCGCTCCGGTCTTGATCTGCCCGGCGTTCACGGCGACGGCGAGGTCGGAGATCGTCGCGTCCTCGGTCTCGCCACTGCGGTGGCTGATCATGGTCGTGTAGCCCGACTTGTGGGCCAGCTCCATGGTCTCGAACGTCTCGGTGAGCGTGCCGATCTGGTTGACCTTGATGAGGATGGCGTTCCCGACGCCCTCTTCGATGCCGCGTCTGAGTATCTTGGGGTTGGTGACGAACAGGTCGTCGCCGACGAGCTGGACCCTGTCCCCGAGCCTCCCGGTGATCATGGCCCACCCCTCCCAGTCGTCCTCGGCGAGACCGTCCTCGATGCTGAGGATGGGATACTCATCGCACAGCCCGACGTAGTAGTCCACCATCTCCTCCCGGGAGAGTTTCTTGCCCTCGCCGGCAAGATCATACTTGCCACCCTTATAGAACTCGGAGGCAGCGGGGTCGAGGGCGAAGGCGATCTGGTCCCCCAGAGCGTACCCGCTCCTCTCGATGGCCTCGGCGATCAGGCCGAGCGCCGCGCCATTGCTCTCCAGGTCGGGCGCGAACCCGCCCTCATCACCGATGCCGCCGGAGAGACCCCTCTCGGCAAGCAGCTTCTTGAGCCCCTGGTAGACCTCGGCGACGGAACGCAACGCCTCGTGGTAGGTCTCGAAACCGATGGCCACGACCATGAACTCCTGGAAGTCCACATTGTTGGCGGCGTGGGCTCCCCCGTTCATGATGTTGGCGCAGGGGACGGGGAGGGTGTAAGCCCCCGCCCCGCCGAGGTAGCGGTACAGGGGGAGCGCGGCGGCCTCCGCCGCTGCCTTCGCCGCCGCCAAAGAGACGCCGAGGATCGCGTTGGCCCCAAGGCGCCTCTTGTTCTCGGTGCCGTCGGCCTCGAGCATAGCCAGGTCGAGGGTTCTCTGGTCGGCCACGTCAAGTCCGATGACCACCTGCGCAAGCTCGGTGTCGACGTTCAGGGCGGCGTTCGTCACGCCCTTGCCGCCGTAGCGGTCCTTCTCCCCGTCCCTCAGTTCGACGGCCTCGTTCTGGCCGGTCGAGGCCCCCGAGGGGACCGAAGCACGGCCAACGAAGCCGCTCACCGTGGCCAGCTCAACCTCCACCGTAGGGTTACCCCTGGAGTCCAGGATCTCACGCCCATGGACCGCGACGATCTCCGTCATGTTCCTCCCGTTGTAAGCTGTCAGCATTTCAGCTTGTCAGCACTTCA
This sequence comes from Actinomycetota bacterium, assembly GCA_046733115.1. GTDB lineage: Bacteria > Actinomycetota > Rubrobacteria > Rubrobacterales > Rubrobacteraceae > Rubrobacter_D. The sequence goes on from JBKPOM010000247.1 coordinate 2,224, forward strand.
GCCTGCTACCGCTCTCCCCTTGCCAGATGCCACTGGGTATGGCTCTCGACGAATCGTTTGTCGAATGCCGTAAGGCACCTTCTCCCGATTTCTTAGCTGAAATGCTGACAGGCTTTATCTTAACTCTACGCGCTGGCGTCGCGCCGCGCCACCGCGCTTTACCTGAAGCCTGTAACCTACGCGGGTTTGTAGCCTTCGAGGTACTTCACGTCGCGTTGCTTTTTCTGCTCGTCCAGCCACTTGCTGAAGGCTTTGGACTGCTCCTCGGAGGCGAGTTGGGACTTTATCTGCGGCTCGACCTCGCTCAGGGGGCGGGTCTGTTTGGGTTTCGTGTCCGTGACCTCTAGGATGTGGTAGCCGAACTGGGTCTTCACCGGGCCGACGATTTCGCCCTCCTTGGCCCCGAAGGCCGCCTCTTCGAAGGGCGGAACGGTCTCGCCCTTGCCGAGACAGCCTAAATCCCCGCCCTTCTCGGCGCTGCCCGGATCCTGGGAGTACTGCTTGGCGAGCTTCGCGAAGTCGGCGCCGTCCTCGAGCTGCTTCTTCACGTCCTCGGCCTTCTGCTTCTGGTCCTTGGTGAAGAGGATGTGCCTCACGCAGCGCTGCTCGGGGGTCGTGAACTGGGCCTCTTTGTTCTGCTCGTAGTACTTCTGGATCTCCTCGTCGGTCGTCTCCGCGTTGCCGGCCACCTTCTCCTGCACCTTCTGGACAGGGAGGTTCTCGCGGATGTTGTCGCGCAACTCCTCTTCGGTGATGTTGTTCTGCTTCAGGGCCTGCTCGTAGGCCTCCTGGTTGCTCAGGTCCTGCCCCGAAGAGGAGCGGGCCTGGTCGCCGACCTGTTTTTTGATCTTCTCGATCTCCTGGTCCACCTCTTTGTCGGAGGCCGTAATGTTGTGCTCGCTGGCGTAGGCCTTCGCTATCTCGATGCCGACGAGCTGGGGCATGATCTGCTGTATGGCCGCCTTGTACTGCGGATCGTCCCTGGAAAGGCTGCCGAAACCGCTCTGCTTGGCGAACTCATCCAACTCCCCTTGGGTGACGCTGCCCCCTTCGAAGGTCGCGATCTTCCTTGCCTGGGAGTCCACGTTGGCCTGCGGCTCGGCGGCATCGCAACCGAGAGAGACGAGCGAGACCACCCCGAGGAGAAAAAAGACGTACAACATCCTGTTTACTAAAGGCTTGCCCAAGACGACGAAGAACCTCGCTACCGTATAGATGCCAGAGACCGCCGGGCATTATAGCACGCGGGCCACCGGATTCGGCCCGCTAGCGCAAGCACACGAGGGCGCGCAGGGTCTCCTCGGCCAGGGTGAGCGGGTCCAGCTCCGGGGCGCGAACGGATATCCTGCCCGTCCTCGTGGTGACGGGGCCCCCAGTCGCCCTTCTTATGAGGGCAGGGGCCGCGGAGCCCGCGGTGGCGCCCGTGACCGTGAGGTTCCCCGACCGGTAGGTCACGGAGCTTGCCCCTGTCTCGCGTGCAAGAAGCTTGACGCGCGAGAGGCCGAGCAGGTTTCTGGCGGGCTCCGGGAGCTCCCCGAAGCGATCGACGAGCTCCTCGGCCAGGTCTCCCACCTCAGCGAGGGAGCCGAGGCCTGAGGCCCTGCGGTAGAGATCGACGCGTTCGATCTCGTCCATGACGTACTCGGACGGCAAATAAGCATCGAGCGTGAGCTCCACGATGACGGGCCTTGCCTCGGCACGCTCCTGAGGTTCGCCTTTGGCGGCAGCGACGGCCTCCTCCAGGAGGTTGAGGTACATCTCGAAGCCGACGGCCGCTATGTGGCCGGACTGCTCGGCTCCGAGCAAGTTGCCAGCGCCCCGGATCTCCAGATCCCGCATGGCTATGGCGAACCCGCTGCCGAGCTCCGTGAAATCCATCAGGGCTTCGAGCCGCTTCTGCGACTCGACGGTCGCCCCGAGGGGGGCGAAGAGGTAAGCGTAGGCCTGCTGCCTGGAACGCCCGATCCTGCCCCTCAGCTGGTAGAGCCGCGCGAGGCCCATCGCGTCGGAGCGGTCCACTATTAGGGTGTTCGCCGTCGCCACGTCGAGCCCACTCTCGACGATGGTCGTCGTGACGAGAACGTCGGCCCGCACATCGAGGAAATGCTGCATGACACCTTCGAGCGCCCGCTCAGGCATCTGCCCGTGCGCCGTAACGAAGCGGACCCCCGGCACCAGCTCGCGCAGCCTCTCCGCGACCTCGTCGATGTTCTCGACACGGTTGTGGACGAAGAAGGTCTGTCCACCACGGGCCACTTCCCTTTCGATGGCGTGTTTCACGAGGTCCTCGTCGTAGGGGCCTACGTGGGTGAGGATGCTGCGGCGTCCGGCAGGGGGAGTCTCGATCACACTTATGTCGCGCAGCGATGCGAGACCCATCTGCATGGTGCGTGGGATCGGGGTCGCCGTCAGCGTGAGCACGTCCACGGAGCTCTTGAACTCCTTGATGCGCTCCTTGTGCCGAACGCCGAAGCGCTGCTCCTCGTCGACCACGACGAGGCCGAGATTTTTGGGACGGATCTCCGACCCGAGCAGCGCGTGCGTCCCTACAAGCACGTCGACCTCTCCGGCCTCGAAGTCCGCAAGGATCCTGCGCCGGTCCGCAGGCGAGGTGAAGCGCGAGAGGCTCTCGACCCTCACGGCGTAAGAACCGAGCCGCTCCCGGAAGGTTCGCTCGTGCTGCTGCACGAGGATGGTCGTGGGGGCTAGCATCATGGTCTGCTTGCCCGCGAGCGCAGCCTTAAATGCGGCCCGCACGGAGACCTCGGTCTTACCGAAACCGACGTCCCCGCAGACCAGGCGGTCCATCGGGTGCGGGCGTTGCATGTCCGTCTTGACGGCGGTGATGGCCGCTTCTTGATCGGGGGTCTCCTGGTAGGGGAAGCCCTCCTCGAGCTCGCGCTCCCACTCCCCGTCCTCGGGGAAGGCGAAGCCGGGGGCCGAGGCCCTCTGGGCGTGCAGCCGCAAGAGCTCGCCGGCGAGCGCCTTGACCCTCTTCCTGACCCTGTCTGTTACCTGCGCCCACGTCGCGCCGCCGAGCTTGTCGAGGCGGGCCCCGTCGCCACCGACGTACTTGTGCAGGAGCTCCATCTGCTCGTAGGGAACGAAGAGCGTGTCACCCCCGCGGTAGCTGACCTGCATGTAGTCGCGGGTCGCGCCGAGCACCGTCTGCGCCACGAGTCCCTCGAATCGCCCTATCCCCTGCATCTGATGCACAACGAGGTCCCCGACCTTGAGGTCCGCGAATGAAGCCAGCGAACGGCCCCCCGAACGGCGTCGCGCCTCGCGCCTGCGCCCGAGCAGCGAGTCCCTGCGAAAGACGGCGATGCCGCCATCAGGATAAGTGAACCCCTCCTCGAGCTCTCCCGGCACCGCGTAGAGACCCGCAGGCAAGGACGCGTCGACCCGCTCGGCCTCTCCGACCCGGCGGTTGATCTCCCCGAACGCGAACACCGTCCGCCTCGCCTCCCTGCGCGAGGAGCAGGCAACGAAGACCGCAATCCCATCCTCCACGAGCGAATCCAGCCTGCGGGCAGCCTCCCTGAGGGTATCGGAGAAGGCCACGACCGGAGGCGCGGAGACGGCCTCCCCTTCTTCGCCGAGGGAAAACTCGACGTCGGGGGACGGTAGGTCCCTGTCGTAAAGGCCGATGACGAGCCCGTCTACTTCTTCCGAGACGTCTTCCTGCGGTTCCTCGCGCCAGACCTCGACGCCGTCGGGCAGTAGCTCGCGTGGGGAGACGGGGTTCAGGCCGAGCAGGAGCCGGTCGAGGCCGGGGACGCGTGCGCCGCGGCGGGCTTCCTCGGGGAGGTCCTTGTCCGTGGCCGCGAGGCCCGCGAGGTCGCCTTCGCGGGCGGCGAAGACCGTAACGGCTTCCAGCTCGCGCACGACGCGCTGGGTCGCCAAAGAGACCGCGCGGACGCTTTCGATCTCATCACCCCACCACTCCACCCTGAGGGGCGAGCGCCGGGTGCTCGGGAACACGTCCACGATCCCACCCCGCACCGCGAACTCGCCAGGCTTCGACACCCTGTCCACCCGCTCGTAGCCGAGGACCACCAGCCGCTCCAACGTGGCGTCGAGATCTATCTCCGTCCCCGCCGCGAGATCCATCGGCTCGTAAAGTGGCGTCCGCTCCATGAACGCCAGCGGCCCGGCCACCACCACACGGGCCGACCTGAGCGAGCGCAAAGCCCTCTGCCGCCGTCCGACGCGGGTCACGGCGGGGTCGAACACGTCGCCGTAAGGGACGCCGCGGGAAGGCAAATGGACGACGGGACCGTCGGTGAAAACGGCGGCCTCGCGGGCGTACCGCTCGGCCGTCTCCTCGCTCGCGGCGAGGAGGAGTGAGGGGCGTTCGGCGTTCGCTGCCAGGTAGGCGCGTACCCTGCGCGGAGCACGGAGGGATCTCGTTTGTGTCCGTTCGCTCACCGGTAGATTCTACCCCTTGAGGGTGGATTTCGTGTAACAAGATCCACCAGCAGCGCGTGCCTCTGGGATAATCCTCCGAGTCGAAACACGAACCTGGAGGATCTCTATATGTCCGTTCTCGACGAGTTGAACAGGCGGGGCATCGGGACCCTTCCTGGTCTCATCGGACTCGAGATAGTGGAGGCCGAGGAAGGCAGCATCTCGGGCCGCCTCGATCTTCGCGACGAACTCATGGCGCCGAACGGCTACCTGCACGCGGCGACGGTGATCGCCCTGGCAGATACCTCGTGCGGCTACGGGACCTTCGTGAACTTGCCAGAAGGGGCAGAAAGCTTCACCACGGTAGAGCTCAAGAGCAACTTCGTCGGGACCAAACGAGGTGGTGCGATCGCGTGCAGCGCCGAGCTAGTCCACGGCGGCCGCACCACGCAGGTTTGGGACGCCACGGTCTCAGACGAAGAGAGCGGCAAGCCCATAGCGCTCTTTCGATGCACGCAGATGATCCTCTACCCGCGCTGAGAAATTAGAGCTGTCAGCCGTCACCTTTTTGTTTTTGGCTGCTTGCTGACCGCTCTAGTTGCTCTTCGGTAGGGAAACTCCGGTGATGAGCACGACGCTGGAGAGGATGATACCGAGCCCCGCAAGCGTGCCGGGTCCGAAGGGCTCGTCGAGGAGCAAGACGCCGAACACAAGACCGAAGACGGGCACGAGCAGCGTTACCGTGACGGTGCTCGTCGGGCCTACGTTCTCGATGAGGCGGAAGTAGATCAGGTAAGCCGCCGCCGTCGAGAGCAACGCCAGCCCGAGCATGGAAAAGGTCACCGCGGAAGACGGCACTTCTCCTGGAAAGCTAACGACGGAGGAAGGCAACAGAAGCGCCGTCGCCGCGCCCAACTGCCCAATGGCCATCCCGAGCGGCGGTATGCCGGAGAACGACGACTTGACGTAGGTGGCTCCCAGCGCGTAAGAGAGCGAAGCAACGAGCATCGCGGCCACGGACAATAGCACGACCCCGTTCAGGGGGATCGGGTCCCACCCCACGAGCACCGTGACCCCTACTATCCCAAGAACTATTCCGACGAGCTTCCTTGCCGTCAGGACATCGCCCATCCAGATCGCGGCCACCATCGCCGTGAACATCACGGTGGACGAGTTCAGGATGGCGGCGAGGGAGGCCGTCAGGTGTATCTCGGCGGCGGAGATCAGGGAGAAAGGCACCGCCGCGTTGAGGAATCCGAGGATCAAAAACGACCTCCACCTTCTCCGTATCTTCGGCCCGCGGCCCGCAGCAAGGGCATAGAGCAACAGCGCCGCCGCGGCGAGGCTGACGCGCAGCTCCACGAGCAAGAAAGGTCCTAAAGCCGGCACGGCGACACGGATGAACAGGAACGAGCCACCCCACAACGCCCCGAGCAAGGCGAGGCCCGCGAAATCCCTTGGTCTCATAAATCGCCCACTTCAGACAGAAGCGGCATCCCCCGAACGACGCGGACGCGCCACCAGTTCACCTCCGCAATTCGGGCAGGCGTAATCCATTGCCGACGCGCAAGCGGCGCAGAAGGTGCATTCGTAGCTGCATATGAAGGCGATGCCTCCATCCTCAAGTGCGGCGCCACAGCGCTCGCGCTCGCGACGCATCTCCAGGCTCATCGTTTGTCCGCTGCTGCGAGCACCCTGGTCTCGTGCTCGAGCAGGCGTTCCTTGAGGTGCAAGCCGCCGTTGAAACCGCCGAGCGTGCCATCAGCGGCGATGACGCGGTGGCAGGGCACGACGACGGGCAAGGCGTTTCGGGCGTTGGCGCTGCCGACAGCCCTCGCCGCGCCGGGACGCCCGAGGGCGTCGGCGACCTCGCCGTAGGATCTGGTCTCGCCGAAGGGTATGCGCGTCAGCTCCGTCCATACGGTCTTCTGCCACTCCGAGCCGACTAACGTCAGGGGCACGTTGAATGTCTTGCGCCGTCCGTTCGCGTACTCGGACAGCTCCTCCCGCACGGCGGCGGTCTTTGTCTCATCCACCTCCACGGCGTAGCCTTCGTCCTCCAGATCTTCTTCCATGACCGGCCCGTAGTCGCTCTCCACGAAGTGCAGGCGAATCAGGGCCCTTTCTTCGTCCACCGCGAACGCGAGCGGACCGGCGGGAGAATCTATCTCGTCGACGTATGCCTTCACGCTACCACCTCTCTGTTTTCGTTCTGATCTTCCTGTTCTCCGAGGCTGGCCCACAAATGCTGCGTGGCATAGGCGCGCCAGGGTCTCCACTGTTCGGCGAGGGCAGCCACGCTGCGCTTGTCGCCCGCATGACCAAGCCTCTGGATGGCCTGCCTGACCCCGAGGTCCGTGGGGAGGAACGCGTCGGGGTCGCCAAGAGCGCGCATCGCGACGTAGGAGGCGGTCCATGGCCCGATCCCACGCAGCCCCAATAGTTGCCGTTCTACTTCCTCGCGGTCTGAGCCCGGGTCCAGCGAGATACTACTGTCTAAAGCGCGTGCCAGACCTCGCAACGCTTCGCGACGGGCCGCGGGCACGCCAAGGCCATCGAGGGCCGCCCTGGCCACGTCCCCCGGCCCGGGGAAGAGATGCGTTAGTCCGTCGCGCTCTGCAGCAAGCGATTCCGGAAGAGGTTCTCCGCAGCGGGCGACGAGCCGGCCGGCGAGGGCGCGGGCACCGGCCACGGAGACCTGCTGGCCGAGCACGGCGCGAAAGGCGAGTTCGGCGCCGTCCACGCTCCCCGGCACGCGCCGCCCGGGCGAACGACGGACGAGCGGACCGAGCAGCAGGTCGTCCCCGAGTACGTCGGCGACGGCGTCGGGGTCCGCGTCGAGGTCGAGGAGCCTGCGGCAACGCTGCACCGCGGTACCGAGGTCTCTCGGGTCCTCCAGTTTGAGTACGCAACGGACGTGGTCGCCGCCATCGGAGAGTGCCACGGTCCCGGCGCCGTGCGGGAGGCGCAGCGTCCGCCGGTACGTCTCTCCGTCGAAGTTCTCCCCTCCGTCCACCGCCCGTGTTCCCAGGAACCGTAGCATGCCCTCAGCATCGAACGGTGTTCTGAACGGCAACCGTAGCGTAATCTCACCCTGAGCACCCTCGCCCCTATTCCGGCGAACGCGACGCAGCTCTCTCGGGGTAGCCGCAAAGATCTCGCGGATGGTGTCGTTGAACTGCCGGACGCTCGCGAAGCCGGCGGCGAACGCCACTTCGGTGATCGGCAGGTCGGTGGTTTCGATGAGAAGTCTGGCGTTGTGGGCGCGCCGCGCGCGGGTGAGCGCGAGCGGACCGGCCCCGACCTCGGTCACGAGCAGGCGGTTCAGGTGGCGCTCCGTGTATCCGAGGCGCCGTGCAAGGCCGGAGACGCCATCCCTGTCCACGACGCCGTCGGCGATGAGCCGCATCGCCCGCGCGACGAGATCCGTCCTGACGTCCCAATCAGGCGAACCGGGCACCGCGTCGGGCCTGCACCGCTTGCACGCGCGGAAACCGGCACACTGCGCTGCTGCCGCCGTGGGATAGAAGCGAACGTTGGAACGCCGGGGCGTAACGGCAGGGCAACTGGGCCGGCAGTAGATCCCCGTGGAAGTAACGGCGACGTAGAACCGGCCATCGAAGCGGGCGTCACGACCCCGCACGACGCGATAGCGATGTTCGAAGTCCTTTAGCATGCCCAGATTGTCGCACCTGGAAGGCAAGATTACTGGCGGAAATCGGACATCGGCATCTTTAGATGTCGCAGATCGTGCTTGCCGAGTTTGCACATCATACCCAGTCCAGGTAAATACCGACGGCAAGACGGAGCTAACCATCGACTACAGGGTTCTTTCTCTCAGTCGTGGATTCCCGCTTCCGCGAAAATGGCGGATGGGGAATGCTTCGGTGTGCCCGCAGCCCGAACGCAAGCGCTTCCTAACGAGTTCGGTATCACCCGTCGTGCTCGAGCTGGCGAGCTTTTTCGTGCAGGATATCGATGGCAAGATCTACCGTATCCAGATGGGTACGAAGGTTCAGGACGGCCAGACGCAGGGTGAACCGACCTTCGATCATCGTCGAGGAGATGAAGATGCGCCCGTCTCGTTGCACCGCGTCGATCAGCCTTCGGTTAAACGCGTCCGGGTCTCCGTTTCTGGGGAGGTAGCGGAACGTAACAATCGAGAGGTCCGGCGGAGGCCCGACCTCGAAGCGGTCATCGAGCATCATCTTCTCGTGGACGTACCGGGCGAGGAGTAACTTCTCCTCGAGCGCGGCACGGAATGGGGCGACCCCGGCCAGCTTGAGGGGAAGCCACAGCCGCAAGGCCCTGGCGGGGCGGGTGAGCTCGGGCGAGAGGTCCGCGGGAGAGACCTCTTCTGCGGAGGCGAGCACGTCTTTGTCTTGCAGGTAGCTGGCGTCGTAGTAATGGGCGTCCAGCAGGTGGCGGCCATCCCTCGCGAGCACGACCCCGCTGCCGAACGGCAGGAACAAACCCTTGTGCGGGTCAATAACCATGGAATCCGAGCGTTCTATCCCTTCGAGTATTTGCTTCCCTTGTTCGGTGAGGATAAAGGCAGCACCGTAAGCGCCGTCCACGTGTAGCCAGAGTTCGTGACGGCGGGCGACGTCAGCGATGTTGGCGAGCGGGTCGACGGCCCCCGTGTCCGTGGTACCAGCGGTCGCCGCGATCAGCCAGGGGTACAGGCCCATTTTGGCGTCGCCTCTCACCGCTTCTTCGAGGGCTTCGGGCCGCATGCGATACCGGCCGTCGAGTGGGATGAAACGCTTGACAGACTCTCCGAGGCCCGCTATCCGCAGCGCTTTGTCGATAGCGTGATGGCTCTGTTCGGTGAGGTAGACGACGGCCTTGTCGAAGTTCTTCGCCTTCAGGCCGCGGGCGTCTCTGGCGGTCACGATCCCGACGAGGTTGGCGATACTACCCCCGCTCGTCAGGTCACCGGTGGATTCTGCAGGGTAGCCCATGAGGTCAGCCATCCACCTGAGGAGCACGCGCTCCATACGGACCGACCCGGGCGCGGCGAAGTACAACCCGGAGTACCGGTTCGTGACCGCGCCCAGGTAATCTGCGAGGGCCGCAGCGTAGAGGTTGCTTCCCGGAATGTAGGCCATGGTGCCAGCAGAACCCACGTTGACGCCGCTTCTATGCGCTCCGCGATCCAGCAGGTCCAGTACCGCGCCCGGGTCCATCGGTTCCTCGGAGATGGGCGAATCGTACAACGCGTCGGTCTCGCTATCGGACGCAACAAAGGCCGGACCGCAGTCGAGGTACTCCATGAAGCCGTCAGCGTAAGCGACGACCCTTTCTCTCAGGAAAAGCCGTTCTCCGGCATCAGGGTCCAGGGCACGGGACTCCAGCTCGAGCCGTCTCAACCTCTCCGTGTAGTCTGACTGGTTTTCACCATCCGATTTGGTTGCAGGCCCCGTAGGGAAGCGACGCACCTCCCGCTCGTTCATGGGATCCCTTTCTCGTCTCACGTTCCTGGTACCGAGGATATCCAAAATCGCGGCGTCGCACCGGGCGCTGCGATCATGTGGGCGGGGCCGGTATTTTGGGCCGTCCTACGGTTCGAGGTATTTATCGGTCAGCAGCTCGTTCACGCCAGCGAACTTGCGGCCCTGGCGCTCGAAGTGGTCGATGATCCCGGGCAGAGCCCGCGCGTCTTGCGGACGGATGTCGTGCATAAGGACGACCTGGTCGCGGTCCTGATTGCGCCCGGCCCTGTCCTGGCGGACGACGTTCCCGACTACACCTTGCGGGTTGCCGTCCATAAGGTAATCCTGCGAGTCGACGGTCCAGATCACGGGGAAGAGCCGCTCTTGCCAGACGACCCTCCGGAAGGCCGGCAGCGCGTCCGAGCCCTCGAAGTAGTGGTCTCCGTACGGCGGCCGCATGATCGTCATCTGGTAGTGGTATCCCAGGGCCTTGTCGACAGCCTTCTGGATCCGCCGCAGTTCGAGGCGCATATGCTCCGGGGTCAGGTAGGACCTGTCGGCGTGGTCGCAGCTGTGGTTGCCGACGGTGTGACCTTCCTCAAGGATCCGGCGCAGGAGCCTCGGGTGTTCCTCGACCTGGCGGCCGACCACGAAGAAGGGTGCCTTGATGTGGTGCTTTCGCAGGGTGGCGAGGATCCGGAGCGTGGTGCGCGGTCCGGGCCGTCGTCGAGAGTGAGCGCGATCCTGCCCCCGAGGTCCTCGTCTTGCCGTGGGTCGCCAGATCCGGCGAAGAATCTCCGGCTACCGCCGCGGCCCAGACCTCCGCCATGTCCGACGATAAAGGACCAGGAGGTCCGGGGAGGGTCCCGGCCGCCACCGACGAGACGGGCCGTACGTATCCCAATTCGGATGATGAGCCGCCGTAGAAAGGCACGCCCAACAAGAAAAGCCAGGACGAGACCGAGCACGACGGCGATTCGTCGCGCCATGAAGCGGCGCCAGCGGGCACGCTTGAAAGCGGCGGAGCGCACCTTCGGGATCGCCTTCCGCAGCCTCCCCGAAGCGTGCCGCGAGCCCCGCCTTCCGGACCGGAACTTCGCCCTCAACGGTTTGCCGCGCGTGTCGTACGCCATGCTCCCCATATCGGAAAAGTTAATCGTTACGCGAGGGACACGCGTTGCGCCTCCGGATGTGGTGTCCGATCGCGAGAGGGGTCTAGATATCGCAGATGCACGGGCCAACGGATGTTCTGGGGGCACACCGGCTTCGGGGTCGTGCGTCGTACAGTATGGTGCATAATTAGGCTGTTCCATGAAGGAGATAGGAGGTTAAGGCGCGATGGGCGCTCTACTCGCCGATCTCGTGCGGTGGGTCTTCGACGTAGTCCACTCTTTCGAGTACGTCGGCGTGTTCGTTCTCATCCTGACGGGAAGCCTGTTCATGCCTGTACCGACGGAACTGACCCTGCCGCTTATAGGGTTTCTGGTCGGGCACTGACGCCTCTCGTTCTTCCCCGTGCTGATCACGGCGACGGCGGCCAGGGTGTCGGCTTCGCTCAGCCTGTACGTGATCGGCCTCAGGATCAGGGAGGCTCGTCTGCGGCGCGTCGTCAAGCGGTTCGAACGCTCCAGGCTCGTTTTCGTGTCCGACCTTGAAGGGGCGAGCAGGGTCTTCGAGCGCCACGGGGGAAGGCGATCCTGGTGGGACACCTGATCCCCGGCGTCGGCGCCCTGGTCTCGGTACCCGCTGGCCTCAAGCGCATACCCCTGCGCTGGCGTTTCCTTGGTTACACCGTCCTCGGATGCACGCTGTGGAACGGCATCCTGATCTGCCTGGGATGGGTCCTCGACGGCCGCTGGAGGATCGTGGAGGCGTTCACTTCCTTCGTCGGGTCCGCGGTCCTGATCTTGCTGATCGCCGCAACCCTCTTCTTCTGGCGGCGGCGAAAGGCACACGGGTAGGCCGAACTACATGAGGCCCGTCGCCAGGGATCGCAGCACCACAACGGCCACCACCCCCATCGCCATGGCCAGCGGAAGGCTGCCGGTCCTTACGGCGACGACCACGACGGCGACGGCCGCGAGCGCCTCGGCGGGCCCGCCCGTCAGGACCGTCGGGGCGACGAGCGAGACGAGGATCGCGCCCGTATTGCGTCCAACCAAGCCCCCGCCCGCTCGGAGAGATCGAACCTATTGGCGAGCCAGAGCTCGCCTGCGCGGGTGGCGTAGGTCGCGAGCGCCATGAGGGCGATAGCCAGCAGGGTGATGTGATCAATACCCACGCCGAACCACTCCTGCGAAGCTCCCCGCCAGCCCGCCGAGCAGGATGTACCACTGCCCCGGCAGCCAGTGGTGCCCCGCCACCGACACCGCGACCGCCACCGTCCAGGGGAGGATGTTGGACTTCCCCTTCCACATCCCCGCAATAAGGGCGAGGAATATGGCGGTGAACGCAAAGTCGAGGCCCCAGCGGGCGGGATGTTCGGCCGCGCCACCAAACGTGCTCCCGACGAACGTAGACCCGGTCCACACAAGGGCCATCAAGAGCCCGCCGCCGAGCAGAAACGCCGCGTCACGGTGCCCCTTGTCGAACTCGCCCATGGTGAGCGCCCAGTTCTCGTCGGCCATGAAGTGCACGGAAGCGTAAGCCTTGAGCCGCGGCAACCTGGAGAACGCGGGCCCTAGCGCCGCTCCCATCAAGAGGTGCCTGAGGCCGACAACGAGCGTCGTGAGCACGATGGCAACCACTGGCAGCGGCGACGCCCAGAGCCCGAGCACGAGGAACTAGGCCGCTCCCGAGAAGACGAGGGCGCTCATCAAGGCGGCCTCGCCGGCCCCGAGACCAGCCTGCCCGGCCAGCGTACCGAACACGAGTCCTATTGCGCAGCCGCTGATCGCCACGGGCACGCACCTCCTTGCCCCGCGAGCGCCCCCGCTAAAGTGAAAGTGACCTGCTCTTCCTTCTGTGCGGCATTTTTCTGCTGCACGTCTCCCTAACTCTGAAGGGTTCCATGTAGCGGGCCGTGCTTGCTATCCGCCTTGGACAAACGTCTCACGTCGAGGCGCCAGCCACGGCCACGATGCCGGTATCCCGCCCGGCCAGGGTAGCGCGCCTGCGATGCCGATGTGACGACCTCGTGGGCACCGATCTCACGTGCCAGCTCGCCTGCGCCACGGTAAAGCGCCGGCGCCAGCCGCTCCTCGCCGGCCCAAGGGTCGACGACGAGAAGACCCAGGATCAACCGCTTCGACTCGGTCCTATAGCGCACGGCGCCGAGAACCTTCCCGTCCTTCTGCGCAACCACGAACCTCTCCTCGAAAGAGATCCAACGCGGCATCCCGTTGAGCTCCAGAAGATCGGCAACCGCACTCTCGTCCCCCGCGAGCCCCCAATGTACCTCCACGCCCCTCAGCTCCACCGAACCTTCATCATCGCCCTTGCCACGACGAAGCCTCCGCAGAGATCGTGCGATCCTGCGCCGCTCCGCCTCGCGCAACAACTCTTCTTGCCTTACTCGCGCTATCTCTAGCCCGAATGGATCGCCCATCGCTAACCTCCTCACTCGCCGGTTGGGGTATAATTGTCACGTTGACTTGGGGCAATTATAATTGGCTTGGTGTCATAGGACAATAGGTTAATTTATGGATTTGCGAATAAACTCGAAGAGTCACATACCGGTACACGTACAGTTGGAGGCTCAGATCAAGCACCTCATCCTGACGGGCAACTTCGAGGTAGGGAGCCGGTTGCCGAGCATCAGGGCGATGGCGGGGTTTCTAAGGGTGAACCGCAACACGGTGGCGCGGGTGTTCTCCGACCTGGAGCGGGAAGGCTACGTGGAGAGCCGGCGCGGGAGCGGGGTCTACGTGATCGAGCCCCCGGTCGAGGCCGACGACGAGAAGCGTCACGAGGTTTTGGAGCGGGTCATGGACCTCGCGGCGGCGCGGGAGGTGCCGGTCGAGGATCTGGCGTATGCTTTGCTGGCGCGGGCCGGTGCGGAGTCACGGGAGAAGACGCGCATCCTCTTCGTCGAGTGCACGCGGGCGGAGCTCGACCAGTTCTCTGACGAGCTCGAGGAGCAGCTCCCGGTCGAGGTCGAGAGGGTTTTGATCGAGGACCTCGCGGAGAGGCTCTCTGGTGTGGAGGACCCGCCGTTGCGGCTCGCCGTGACGACGTTCTTCCACATCCACGAGGTACAGGAGATGGTGGAGCCGCGTGGCATAGAGGCTGTAGCGCTACTGGCCGAGACGACCCTGGAGAGCCTGCGGCGGCTCATGGAGCTCCCCTCGGAGACCCCTGTCGGGGTCGTGGGATGGGGTCGCACGTGCATGCAGAACCTCTCGCGCTCCATCGAGGGCGCCGGCCTCGACCACCTCGACTTCATACAGGTCAACGTGGACGGGGGCCGGGACAGGGTCATGGCAACCCTCGGCGAGGTCGAAGCCGTCGTCTGCGCCAGCGTCACGGCCAGGAGGCTCCGCGAGCTCGGCGTCCCCGAAAGACTGGAGATCATAGAAGAAGACCGAATCCTGGATCAGGGCGGCATCGAGATGCTGGGCCGGATGCTTCGCCAACTTCCCAGCTCTGCATTCGGGACGGAATAGAGAGCGTTTGGGTGAGGATTAGCTTAGGCGCGAGTTGTTAAACAGGACCTCGTCACTGAAGCTTACGCGTTCCCGTCTCCCGGGCGGCCAGCTATCCCACCGGAGGAGGCACAGGCATGAGTGAGCCTCGTAACCGCGAATCAGAAGTCGACGAAGTGATCGAAAGGCCGCGTGTTCAGGACCGTGGAGGTGCGAAGCACCGCCCACTGGTGGAGGTCGTCCGCGGGCGAGACTTCTTCGACGGTCCAGCCTAGGTTCGACGCGAAAAACGACGCCGCACGCGCGACGCCTGACAGTTGGTAGTCGTCTAGGGAAACGATTCCCCCAGGTCGCACGAGGCGTCCGAGGTAGAACAGGTCGACGAAGACGCCGTCGAAGCGGTGGTTCCCGTCGATGAACACGAGGTCGAAGCTCCTGGCTTCGTCGAGGAATCGGGGCAATGAGATCCCGGACTCGTCCTCGTTGTGTTCCACCATCTCCCCAACTCCCGCCTTGTCGAGAACCTGCAGGCCGAGGTTCGAGAACCTCGTCGCCTGGTAGGGATCTATCACGACGTGGCGCGACGCCAGATCCGCGTTCTCGAGCAAACCCTCGCAGATGTGGAGCGCCGAGAGGCCGTAACCTAGGCCAATCTCGATCGTCCGCGTTGCCCCCTCCCGCAAGAACCAATCCCGCAGCGCCTCACCCTCGGCGGCGCTCGCCGCCACCGGGAAGAGGCTCTGAAGCGTGCCGTCCAAACGGGCGCTGCCGTCACGGACCAGACGCTCGATCACACCGCGAACCCGTTGCGCAGCGGAGGTTGGATCGGAGCCGTTCGTGGATCTCACGCGCTCTCCCCTTCCCCTCGCCACCTTCCCACTCTTTCCTGAAATGCTGACATTCTGAAGTGCTATCCACGCACGTTGAAGCGGTTCATCGCGGCTTCGGGTCCGTGCTCGAGTACGAACTCGACCGCGTCGGCGGCAGTCGGGATAGCGTCCCTCACCACGGAGTCCATCCGCAAGAGCACGTAGTCGGTGACGCCGACACCAACAGGCGGGCGCCCGATGCCGATGCGCACCCTGACGAAGTCGTTTCCCAACCGTCTAATGATGGAGCGAAGACCGTTGTGTCCGCCCGCGCCGCCGCCGACTTTGACCCGCACCGTGCCAGCTTCAAGGTCGAGGTCGTCGTGGACCACGATAAGATCTTCGGGTTTGTAGTCTGCCACGGCGGAGCCCGAGTTGTTCATGAACGTCGTGGGCTTGAGAAGAGTAGTGTTGTTCGGGCCTACGGAGACGGGTGCTGCTTCGGCCCTCTTTTTCTTGCGCCAGGAGCCGGCGTGGCGTTCGACGAGCTCGTCGGCGACGAGGTAGCCGGCGTTGTGGCGGCTGCGTTCATAGGAGCGTCCCGGGTTTCCGAGGCCGACGACGACGGGGGACTTGATCCGCCCCCCGTCGTCATCCTGCTCGAAGAAAGAGCGTGCCAGTCTAGGCCTGAACGTTCTGTCCCGCGGGGCCTTCGCCTTCCTCGGGAGCATCCTCCTCGGGGATCTCTTCACCCTCGGCAGCCTCCTCGCCTTCGGCGGCCTCTTCCTCGTCCGTTGGCTCCTCGACGATGCCGGCGGCCTCCATCTCCTCCTCGGAGATCTCCGTCGGCGCCGTGACCGTTACCGCGACCTCTTCCGGCTCTGAGAGCAGGGTCACGCCTTCGAGGAGCGTGAGGTCTCCCAGGGTCAGGTTCTCGTTCATGCCAAGGCTCGAGACGTCGAGCGTGATCTCCTGCGGGATATCTCCTGGGAGCGACTCGACCTGGATCTCGTAGGCGACCTGCTGTAGCACGCCGCCCTCCTCCACGCCGGGTGCCTCGCCCGTAACGTGGAGCGGGACCGTGACCTCGATGCGCTCGGTCATGTTCACCGGCGCGAAGTCTAAGTGGACGAGAAGACCGGAGACGGAGTCGCGTTGCACATCCACGACGCGCGCCGTCGAGGTATCCCCGTCGATGGCTATGTTGTAGAGGGCATTGTCGCCGAAGTGCTGAAGCGTATAGTTCACTATCCTGGTCGGGACGGCGAGCGCCGTGCTCCCGCCGGCCTCGTTGCCCTCGCCGTAGAGGACCGCGGGGGTCATCCCGGAGGCCCTGAGGCGTCTGGCCGCGTTCTTGCCCCGCTCCTCGCGTTCTTCGGCCTGGAGGTCTACGTTGTCTGCCACTTCTCGCTCCTAACGGTCTAGAAAAGTTGGTTCTCGCCCATGAATACCTCGCTCACCGACTCGTCCGTGAACACGTTCTTGATGGTGCTAGCGAGAATTGGTGCGATATTTAGCGTCCTGATCTTAGCCCGCGGCTCGTCCTCCTTCAAGGGCAGCGTGTTTGTCACCACGACTTCCTTCAAGGGAGAGTCGTCGAGCTTGCGGTAGGCGTCGCCTGAGAACTCGCCGTGGGTCGCGGCGGCACTAACCTCGACGGCGCCCTCGTCAACCAGACGCTGTGCGGCGTTCACGATGGTGCCGCCGGTGGCGATCACGTCGTCTATCATGATCACGCGCTTGCCCTCCACGTTGCCGATGACGTGCGTAACCTCGGAATGCCCGGGCCTATCGCGCATCTTGTTCACGATGGCCCACGGAAGCCTCAAGTGGCCGCCGAGCTGTTTGGCAACCTTAACCTCGCCCGTGTCGGGCGCCACCACGACGGCGTCTTCGGCGTCCTTGAAGCCCTGCTCCACGAAGTAGTCCACGAACGTGTGCATCGCCGTCAGGTGATCCACGGGAAAAGAGAAGTAGCCCTCGATCTGGCCCGAGTGCAGGTCCATCGTCATCACCCGCTCGGCTCCGGCGGCCGCTATCATGTTGGCCACAAGCCTTGCCGTTATGGGCTCGCGCGGCTTGGTCTTCCTGTCCTGACGCGAGTAGGCGTACCACGGAATAACGGCCACGATTCTTTTCGCGGAGGCCCTCTTGGCGGCGTCGATCATGATGAGGAGCTGCATGAGGTTCTCGTTGACGGGGTCGCACAGGGACTGGATGATGAACACGTCGGCCCCGCGGACGCTCTCCAGGTACCTGGCGTACAGCTCGCCGTTGGCGAACTCCATCAGCTCGACCCCGCTCAACTCCAGATCCAGCCGCTCGGCGATACTCTCCGACAACTCCGGGTAGCCCTCGCCGCTGACTATCATCAACCGCTTCTCCGTGGTCTGCGTCAGATGGCCGTTCTGCATCATCTCAGCGCTAGCCCTCCGTCTCGTTCTCTCGCGGCCCGTCCTGCCTCTTCCTGCGTCTCTGGGGAGACTCCCGGATCGCGCGCGCCGGAGAGCCCACCGCAAGCTTACCCGGAGGCACGTCCTTGTTGATCACCGACCCGGCCCCCGTATAGGCGTCCTCGCCAACCTCGACCGGCGCGATCAGGGTCGTGTTCACCCCGGTGAAAACGCCGTCCCCAAGGCACGTCCGATTCTTGTTCACGCCGTCGTAGTTGGCGGTTATGGTGCCCGCACCGAGGTTGGCGCCGGCCCCGATCTGGGCGTCCCCCACGTACGAGAGGTGCGGAACCTTGCTCCCCTCCCCTACCCTGGAGTTCTTGACCTCACAATAAGCCCCGACCTTGGCCCCGCTTTCGAGCACCGTTCCCGGTCTCAAGAAAGAATACGGACCGACGCTCGCCCCGTCGCCGACCTCGGCCCCGCGTCCGACGGAGTGTTCGACGAGGGCGCCATCGCCGACCAGGGTGTCCTGGAGGTCGGTGTTGGGCCCGATCATGCAGTCCGTACCGATGCTCGTCCCCCCGCGCAGGAGGGTTCCGGGAAGGATCACGGTGTCGCGCCCGATCTCGACGGAGGCCTCTATGTGCGTCGAGGCTGGGTCCCTCACCGTAACCCCTTCCCTCATGTGGGCGTCGAGGATGCGGCGCCTCAGAATCTCCTCCGCCCGCGCGAGCTGCGCGCGGTCGTTGACCAGGTTCGCCTCCTCGAGGTCCTTGAGCCTGTAGGTAACGGCCCGACTGCGTCGCCCGATCGTCTCCAGCACGTCGGTCAGATATAGTTCGCCGCTCACGTTCTCCGCGGTGAGCCCCCCGACCGCCTCCCTTATCTCCGAAAGCTTGAAGGCGTAGAGGCCGAGGTTGACGAGCCTGACCGCCAGGTCCGCCTCGGTCGCGTCCTTCTCCTCGACTATCCTGACAACGCCTGCGTCCTCGACCACCCTTCCGAGGCCGCTCGGATCGTCGAGCTCGGTCACGAGCACCGTAGCACCCACGCCCGCCGACCTGTGCCACTCGACCAGCTCCCCTAAAGTCCTGTCCGAGATCAGTGGCCCGTCGCCGTTGACGACGAGGAGGAGGCCATCCTGTTCCTCTTCGATGGCGGCCAGGGCGACGCGCACAGCGTCGCCGGTCCCGAGTTGTTCCTCCTGCAGGACCGCCTTCGCATCCTCGGGCAGCACGGCCTCGACAAGATCCGCCTGGTGACCCACCACGACGAACGTTCCCTCCGGCAAGAGGGGCCTTGTGGCTCCGATCACGTAGTTCACCATGGGGATGCCGCACAGCGTGTGAAGGACCTTCGCCCGGTTGGACTTCATCCTGGTGCCCTTGCCGGCCGCCAGAATCACGGCGAAGATCGGCGAACTCTCAGACATTTACCCGCACCACTCCTATCGCTCGTGTGTCCGGCGGCTGGGGCGGCAGGATTCGAACCTGCGATCCCGGGACCAAAACCCGGTGCCTTGCCACTTGGCCACGCCCCAGTACAGGCCCGCGAAGATTATACCGGAGCGCCTTTTCGCCGTCAGAAAGAGGGGGCATAGGAGACAGGGCTCTGCTCCCCGACGCACCGGGCTCAGGCAATCTCCACCCCGTAGGGGACCGGCGCGTAGACGCCGACGAAAGGCGCATCGACCGTAGCTTTCGCACTCTCGGCGGCCGCTTCGTCTTCGAAGATGCCGTAGACCGCTGTCCCGCTCCCGCTCATCGAAGCTCCCAAAGCTCCGGATGCTACGAGCATCTGCTCCAGCACCGCCACGTCGGGCACGAGACTTCTAGTTACCGATGCCAGATCGTTGCCGGCGGCCGCGGCGAGGGTAGGAAGGTTTTTGGATTGCAACGCCGAAACGACGGGTTCGACGGAACGGGAGCTCTCCGTCTTTGCCGCATCGTGGGCGCGGTAGATCTTGCCGGTGTCCGCGCTCCTCGCCGGCTTGGCGAGTACCTGATGATGAGCCGGCGGTCCGGGGAGCAGCGTCAGCACTTCTCCCACACCTTCGCCGAGGGCCGTCCCTCCGGAGATGCAGAAGGGCACGTCCGCCCCGATTTTAGCCCCGACCTCGCGCAGCTCATCTACCCGCAGCCCGAGCCCGAACATCTCGTTCAACCCGACGAGGACCGCCGCCGCGTCAGCAGAGCCTCCACCGAGCCCCGCCCCGACCGGAACACGCTTGCGCAACATCACCCTCGCCGGAAGCGCCTCGTCCGTCAGGCTCTGGAGCAGTTTCCAGGTGACGTACGCCGTGTTTCGCTCGGGCGGCCCGAGGTCTGTCTCCTCAGGCTCGAACGAGAGCTCGAAACCTTCGGTGATGCGTTCGATCCCGACCTCGTCCGAGAGCGAGATGCTCTGCATGACGGTACGGATCTCGTGGTAGCCGTCCGCGCGAAGCCCGAGGACGTCGAGGGCGTAGTTGACCTTCGCGAACGCCCTGAGCCGAATCTCCCGCATCACAGCGCCCACGACAGCGCCGCGTACAACGCCACGAAGTCCTCCGGCGCCAGTTCTTCGGCCCTCGTGTCAGGGCCGTATCCCAGGGAATCGAGGACGAGTGGAGCCTCCTGGCGCACCGGCTCGGGCAGGTTGTTGACGACCCTTTTGCGGCGGCTCCTGAAAGCGGCCAGCACGAGGCGTTTGATCCCTTCATAACCGTCCAGCTTGTTCTTTCGATCCATCTCCACGACTGCCGAGTGTACCTTGGGGGGCGGATCGAACACCGTCGGAGGAACCCTGTGTACGAGCCTCACGCTCGCCAGCAGTTGCGCGAGCACGGCGTAGGCCGCGTAGTCCTTAGTCCCGCGCTCCGCCGCCATCCTGCGCGCCACCTCGAGCTGAACCATGAACCGCAACGTCCGCAAGCTATCGACCTCCTCGAGCAGCGCGAGCACGAGCGACGAGGCGATGTTGTAAGGGAGGTTGGCTACGAGCCTGTTCGGCGACGGGGCGAGGGCAGAGTAGTTGAACCGGAGGGCATCTCCCTCGTGGATGATGACGTTGTTCAGGTCTCCTAGTGCCTCCTGCAGGCTGGGAAGCACGTCGGGGTCGAGTTCGACGGCGTGGACCAGGCCCGCTCGGTCGGCGAGAAAGGTCGTCAGGAACCCGCGTCCGGGCCCGACCTCCAGTACTACGTCTTCCTTTGTTATACCCGAGGCAACGATCCTGGCCGTGTTCGGGTCCTTGAGGAAGTGCTGTCCGAAGCGCTTTTTCGGCGGCCCCTGTTCGAACAACGAAGCCTACACCTCGAGCGGCAGGCCAAAGAGGTTACGGGTGTTGCGGGTAGTGAGTGTGGCGAGTTCCTCGTCTTCTACGCCCAGTCTCTCCGCGACGAAACTGGCCGTGTGGACGACGTTTTCGGGCACGTTCTTCCTGCCGCGTAGGGGTTGGGGGCTCAAGTAAGGGGCGTCGGTTTCGACCAGGATGCGCTCCTCGTCGAGCAGGCGCAGCACCCTGGCCGTCTCGCTGCCTTTGTAGGTGATGTTTCCCGCGAGGCCCACGTAGTAGCCGCGCTCTCTTGCCTCGCGGACCTCGCGGTCGCCGCCTTCGAAGCAGTGGAGGACGATGGGGACGCGGGCGCTCCCGAGGCACGCCATCGTGTCGGCGAAGGCGTTGCGGGAGTGGATCACCAACGGCAACCGCGTATCGTTGGCCAAGGAGATAACGTCCTTGAACAGCGCCCTCTGCACCTCCTCCGACCACTCCGAACGGTAGTAGTCGAGCCCGACCTCGCCGAGCGCCACTATCCCCGGCGACTCCGAGAGCTCGGCGAGCGCCTCGAGGTCGGCCGCCGTGTACGTGCCCGCGTTGTGGGGATGAATCCCTGCCGTCGAGTAGACGTTGGGCAGTACCGCCGCCAGCTCGGCCCCCCTCTGCGAGTCCTCGACGTCGGTCCCGACGTTCACCACGGCCCCGACTCCAGCGGCGGCCGCGCTTTTCGCCGCATCCTTCGGCGATACCTCCAGCCGCAAAAGGTGCGTGTGCGAGTCCACGAGCATAGCGCCTATCCCCTCTTCCCCGGAGCCGTCAGCGAAGGGCATTATAAAGGTATCGGGCTTCAGGCATCAGGTTCACGCTTCAGGGGGTTGGCTGCGGAGGCTACCTCGGCCCTTGACCAGCCGCTCGTAGACCTCATCGCGCCGCCGTCCCGATTCCCTGGCCGCCCTCGCTGCGGCCCGCGAAGGGCTCTCTCCTTCTGCCACGTACGTATTCGCCCGGCGCACCACGTCGTCCACGCTCTCTTCGACCTTCGTAGTTCCACCACGGACCACGAGCACGACCTCACCTTTCACCACGCCCGAGAAGTGCCCGGCGGCCTCCCCGACCGTCCCCCTGAAGACCTCCTCGTGGAGCTTGGTAAGCTCCCTACAAACGGCGACTGGAGTTTGGTCTGGAAGATCGTCCAGTGTCTTCACGAGCCGGTGCGGGGACTCGAAGAGCACGAAGGTGGATGGCTCGGTCGCTATGCGTTCCAGCAGCTCGGTGCGCTTTCGCCCTTTGCGCGGCGGAAAGCCGGCGAAGACGACCGCGTCGGCAGGCAGCCCCGAGGCGACGAGGGCCGTAGTGAGGGCCGAGGGTCCGGGAAGAGCTTCTACTCTTACACCAGCCTCGATGCAGGCGCGCACGAGCCTGTAGCCGGGGTCGGAGACGAGCGGCGTACCGGCGTCGGTGACGAGAGCGACGTTCTCGGATTTCGCCCGTTCGGCGAGTTCGGGGGCGAGGCGCTCCTCGTTGTGTTCGTGGTAGGCGAGGAGGTTTTGTTTTATCTCGTAGCGGGCGAGCAGGCGTCCCGTGCGTCTGGTGTCCTCGCAGGCGACCAGGTCGGCTTCGCGCAGGTGCCTGAGGGCGCGCAGGGTGATGTCTTCGAGGTTTCCTATGGGGGTAGGGACTACGATGAGGGGCATTCTTTAGTCCCCTAGCAGGTACTCTCCGGAGGATGCGTCCCTGGCGAGCGCGGCGGCGCCGAGGACGCCGGACTTGGGGCCGAGGGTAGCGACCTTGACCTCGGCGAGATCTCGCGACGGGGACCTGGCGCGCAGGGAGGTGACCCTGCGCGCCGCCTTCAGTATGAGCTCTCCCGCCTCCATGACGCCCCCGCCGATGGCGACCACCTCAGGGTTGAAGATGTTTACGAACCCGGCGAGGCCGACGCCAAGCCATCTCCCGGTATCGTCGAACACCGAGAGCGCCACTTCGTCCCCTTCGCGGGCGAGCTCCGTGACGTCGTCCTCGCCGAGGATCTGGCGTCTTGTGGCCAAGCGCCCAAGCGCCGAGTCGGGGCTTTCGATCGCGAGCTCGCGGGCGCGGCGACCTATGGCCGTGCCGGAGGCCAGGGCTTCCAGGCAGCCGTGGTTGCCGCAGGCGCAGCGGGGGCCCGTGGCCTGGATCGTCACGTGGCTGAGCTCGCCACCCGAGCCCTGGGCACCGCGCATCAGGACGCCGTGGGTTATCACGCCACCCCCTATTCTCGTGCCCAGCGTGACGAAGGCCAGGTGTTCGGCCTCACTGCCCGCGCCGAATCGGAACTCACCCTAGGCCGCAGCATTGGCGTCGTTCTCTATCGTGAGAGGCATCCCGATCTCGGGCTCGAGCTCGTCCTTCAAGGGAATTCCTTCGATGGCGTGCAGGTTCGGGGAGAAGACCTTGTCCTCCTGGGAGAGGATGAAACCCGGTACGGCGAGGCACGTCCGACCGACCTCGTGGCCGTCACCGACCTCCATGATGGCTTTGGCGATGTTCTCGATCAGGGTCCCCGGCGAGTGGGGCGTAGGATAGCGCACCTCCTCCAGGATCTCGCCTTCGGGGGTGCCGACCCCGGCTGCGATCTTGGTCCCCCCACGTCCACCCCGATGGCGTTCACCGGCCCGCTTTCCAATCCACTATTTCCAACTCGGCCCGTCCCGAGTAACGGCTGCGGGAGACCGTGTAGGCCGCGTCGAATGGCCCGGTGGGCAACTCCTCGGGCTCGCAGGCCATCTTCGCCTTGACGCCGTCGAGATCGATCAGGTTCATGCCCTCCCAGATCTTGCGCGAACCGCCGATCCGCAAGCCCTCCGTGACAAAGACGGGACGGTGGTTCCCGCTGCCGAAAGGCGCGAGCATCTCATGCCAGTCGAGCAGCCCGTTGGAGACGCTCGCCAGCGGTATTTCAGCGTCGATCTCGATGGCGGGAACGAATATCTCAGGGTTCTCCTTGGCCTGGGCCCTTATGGCTTCGTTGACGCCGGCGACGAAGGTGTCGAAGTTACCAGGATTGACAGAGAGGCCCGCGGCCTTGCGGTGCCCGCCCCATTCGCCCATCAGGTGACGCACCGAGGAGAGGGCGCCATAGAGGTCGACGTCGGTCTCCCCGGCCCGGGCCGAGCCGCCGTAGGAGTCGTCGACCCTACGGGTCAGTATCGCGGCGGGCCGCCCCGTGGCACCGGCGACGCGGCCGGCGATCAGGCCCGCGAGGCCCCCCGTCTCCTCCGAAACGACGACCTTGAAGTCCTGCTCGGAGTCCACCTCCGCTATCGCCCGCTCGACGGCGTATTTCGTCCGCCGCTGTCGCTCGGCGTTGAGCTGGTTCAGCTGGGAAGCTATCCGAAAGGCCTTTCTGCGATCTTCCGTCAAGAGCAGGTCGAGGGCTGGCCTGGGGTTCTTGATCCTGCCGATGGAGTTGATGCGAGGTCCCAGCTTCCAGCCGAGGTCCCCTTCGTCCAGCTCCCCCCTCACCCCTGCCACCTTGACGAGCGCCTCGATGCCGGGACGCGCCCCGCCGGCCGCAAGCCCCCTGTTTATGTGCTTGAGCCCCATGCGTGCGAGCGCCCTGTTGTCCCCGACGAGCGGCGCGATGTCCACGACGGTCCCGATCGAGACGAGGTCGAGCAACCGTCCCAGCCGCTTCCTGCCCTCGGCGTCGCCCAGCTCCCTGGCCACAGCCCACGCGAACTTCCAGGCGACCCCGACGCCGGCCAGCGGGTCGTCGGAATCCCACAGCTTCGGGTCGAGCACGGCGACCGCGGTATCCGGCGTATCCTCCGGGGGGATGTGGTGGTCGGTCACGATCACCTCTATCCCGAGCTCGTTCGCCAGCGCCACCTCCGCCCTGTTGGAGATGCCGCAGTCGGCGGTGATGAGAAGGTCCACGCCCTCGGAGAAAAGGTCGCGCACGTAAGGTTCGAGAAGACCGTAGCCCGTCTGGCGGGTCGGAAGGCCGACGGTGACGTTCTCGGTGTAGTTGGAGAGCGCCAGGAACAAAACGGCGGCCGAAGTTATGCCGTCGGTGTCGTAGTCGCCGAAGACCCCGATCCTATCCCCGTTCTTGACTGCCCTCGCCACCCTCCGCGCCGCGACGCCCCAGGCATCCTCATCGGGCGTCTCTATCGCGGCGAGCGAGGGGACCAGAAAGTCCGCCGCCCCACCGGGCGCAACGCCGCGGTTCACGAGCACGCGGGCGCAAAGCGGGTCGATCCCCGCCTCCCGCGCAAGACCGGACACCACCTCCGCGTCCGGCTCGAGTAGCCGCCACCGCACCAAAAAGTCCTCCTGAGAACGGAAAATTCCAAACAAGAGTATCATCATTATACAAACCGAACGTTAGCCCCAAGAAGGCATCCGGCTTCAGGATTTCTTTGAGCGAGACCTCGACTGGTAGGCGATACGTGCACCACCTTGATGGTTCACAGGTTTGAGATGTGCCGCGTGTTTGCCAGGGACCGAGGGCGAGCAGAGTCCAAGAGCTGAAGCCTGTAGCCTGAAGCCTATTTTTCAAACTAACGGACTTAGGGATGCCAAGGTTCTCTCGACGAGCTTGGCGGGGAGCGGGCGGCGTTCCCACTCCTGGAGGGTCAGCTCTTCGGCGTTGGTCTTGTCTAGCTCGAACATTTTCTCCATCTGGGCGGCGAGGCTGCTGCTGTAGACCTCGAGGTTCAGTTCGTAGTTGCCTAGCATGCTGTAGCGGTCGATGTTCGCGCTGCCGATCGTGGACCACAGGCCGTCGATGGTGGCGGTTTTGGAGTGGATCATGATGTGCCTGTACAGAAAGATCCTGACGCCTGCCTCGAGAAGATCGTGGAAGTGGCGCCGCGCCAGCCAGTCCGCGGTGACGTGGTTGGACTGCTCCGGCACGAGCACCTGCACGTCGACGCCGCGCCCACTCGCGTCCATCAGGTGCGATTTGAGGGCCCGGTCGGGGACGAAGTAGGCGTGGGTGAGGTAGACGTGGTGGTTGGCGCGGTCTATGGCCTCCAGGTACATCTCCCTTATGGGGAAGATCCTCATGTAGGGGTCGTTGCGGCGCACCCTGACAGCGGGGTTCCAGTCGCGCTCCTTGTTGGGCACTATCTTCGGAAGATCCCCTGTTCGGTGGGCGTTCCAGAAGTCCACGAAGGCGTTGTCTACCTCCCTAGCAGCGTCCCCGCGCAAGCTGACGTGCGTGTCGCGCCAGCCCGCCGCGTACAGCGACCCTATGTTGTAGCCACCGAGGAAAGCGATCTTGCCGTCCACGCTCATCACGTGGCGATGAAACCTGAAGACGTTCCTGGGGTTCAGGATCTTTGCCGGACCCGAAAGGGGACGGAAGTGGAGGCAGTGTATCTTCTCCGGAAACCGTTTGAACGACGGCGGCACGAACACGTTGGCCAGCCCGTCGAAGACCACGTAGATCGCGACGCCCTCCTCGGCCTTGCGAGAGAGGGCCTCGACGAAGCGGCGCCCGACCTCGTCGCCCTTCCAGATAAAGGTGCCCACGAAGATCTCGTGTTCCGCGGCCTCGATCTCCTCGAGCATCGCCTCGTAGAGGTTAACCCCGTAGGCAAAAATCTTGATCCTGTCCTCACCCGACTCGAGCTTTATCTCAGGTTGCTCCTCCCACGGAAATCCCTTCCGCGGCCCCTGACGACGCTTGCGATACTCGGCCATCGCGACGAGCACGCCCACGACCACAGCCTGCACCGCCGCCAGGGCAAGGAAAACTCTCACCCCCACCCGCCGCAACGTCGAGAGTCCCGAACGCACCACTGACACAAGCTGCCGCAAAGAAGTGAACATGGATCGATTATATAAAGGGCATGAGATTTCAGGTTTCAGGCTTCAGGTAGTTCGCTCTAGGAGGCGCGGGGTTTCTGCCGTGTCGTGGATTCACGCTTGCGCGGAAATGACGTGTGACGGAAACGCGGGAACGGCGCTCGGGCCTGGAGCAAGGGGACGGGAGGTACGATGGGGGCTCTACACAGACCTTGGAAACGGTTCCCGTACCGGTACATGAAGCTCAACGCCTGAAACCTATTTGCGGCGCAGTCGCGAGACGAAACTCTTGCCTTCCTTCAGCGCGCGGCGGCGTATTTCGGCCATCTCCTTCTCGCCGACCCTCTGGCCGCCGCGCTCGAAGTAGAGGATGCTGGACCGGCCCATGGCCACAGTGCCGGCGTAGGCTATGACCGCCGAGGCGGCCCAACCCCCCACCGGCACGAGCTTCACGGCCTGGCGGCTCAGGGCCCTCAGGCCAAAGCCGGCGGCGAGGACTCCGAGGAGTTCCTTCGCCCGGTCCATCGAGAGATCCTCGCCGAAGGCGGCGGCGATGTTGAGCACCATCCGCGCCTGGTTTGCCGTCATCACCGGCATGTCGGCACCGGGGATGGGCAGAGCCCCGATCACGGCGTTCTGGCGGGCGTTGTTGCGCGTGATCTCCTCGCACACGGCCCGCCTGAACGGCGGATGCCCCTTCGCGAGCGCGACGAGGAAGTCCTCGTCCATCGCCCGCACAATGCGCACCGTCAGGTCGTCGAGCAGGTCCTTCCCGTACTTGGAAGGGAGCGAGATCTCACCGGGGTCCTCCACGGCCTTGCCCGAGATGGTGGTCCCTGTCTCCGAGACCGTAAGGATGATCTCGGCCCCGCGCATGTTCCTCTGCGCCCCTAGCAGGGCGGCCACCTCGGACGCCCTCGGAGAGTCCCCGACGACGGCGAGGGTCGCCTGCTCCCTCGCGGCGTTGCGGGTTTCGCGGAACACCTTGTACATATTTCTCAAGCCCATCACGGTTCATCCTCCTTACGATTTCACCTGTATGACCAGGCTCGCTAGCGCGCGGCCGAATTGATTATTGTCCCTTTTAAGATATATTACGTAGAGGCTACAGGAGGGTTTCAACCTGAAGTTCCCGGAGTAGATTTTGCAGCCCCAACGTGATCTGCGGGACATAGAGGAGATACAGGAGCTCTTCGAGGCCGGCCAGGAGACGGGTACGCTGGAGTCGAGCGAGGTTCTCGACCTCCTCCAAGAGGTCGACCTCTCGACCGACGAGATCCAACAGGTCTACAGTCTGCTCCGCGAACACGGCGTCGAGGTGGTAGACGCCGGCTTCCTCGCCGAAACCATGGGCGAGGACGAGGACACCCAGCTCGTCAAGGAGGTCCTTGAAGGCGACCTGAAAACCCGCTACACGGGGGATGCCGTCCAGATGTACCTGGACGAGATCGGCAAGACCCCCCTCCTCACCAAAGCCCAGGAGATCTACCTCGCCAAGCGCATAGAGCGCGGCGATAGGCGGGCCAAGGCCCACCTCACCAAGGCGAACCTGAGGCTCGTCGTCTCCATAGCCAAGAAGTACGCCGGCAGGGGCGTCTCGCTGCTCGATCTCATTCAGGAGGGCAACATCGGCCTGATGCGGGCCGTGGAGAAGTTCGACTACCGCAAGGGCTTCAAGTTCTCTACCTACGCGACGTGGTGGATCCGCCAGGCCGTCACCAGGGCGATAGCCGACAAGGGACGCACGATCCGGGTCCCCGTCCACATGGTCGAGAAAATCAACAAGTACTACAGGGTCCAGCGCGGCCTGGGCGCCCAACTGAACCGCGACCCCACCGACGAAGAGGTCGCCTCCATCATGGAAGTGGACGCCGAGGAGATAGTGCGCATCCGGCGCGTCTCGAGGCGTTCGATCTCCCTTGAAACCCCCGTAGGCGAAGACCACTCCTCGGAATTGGGCGACTTTATCGCGGACGAGGAATCGGAGAGCCCCCACGATCTCGCCAAATCCTCCCTCCTCAAAGCGAGAATGCGCGAGGCCCTCGGAAGCCTTCCCGAACGCGAGCGGATGGTCCTCGAGTACCGCTTCGGCCTCACCGGAGGTCAGCCCAAAACCCTCGAAGAGGTCGGCGAACGCTTCGACGTCACCCGCGAGCGCATCCGCCAGATACAGCTCACGGCGCTCGCAAAGATAAAGTGCAGCCCGCACGCCGCGGGACTACGAGATCTGTTGGAGTAGGTTTCAGGTTGTGGGCTTCAGGCTCCGAGTGCCTATCTCCGGTACCGATAAACTCTGACGCGAGTGTCACCGCAGAGTTAGGTATGCTCTCATCGGGAGCCGCCTACCGCCGCTTTACCTGATGCCTGAAGCCTACCTACTCGCGTCCTGGTCCCGAGTGGCGGCTGGAGTCTTGATCCGAGTTCTCGTCTTCGTTCGGGTCGCGTCGTCCAGCTTCGCCTACGACCCGGATCAGGATGGGGATGGCGACGATCGCGACGATTACCAGGACGAGCAGAGAAACTATGGCTATGGACAAGGTTCTTCCTCCCCGCAAGGGTGTAGAGGCCGCCGGGTTTGCTCTCCCGACGGCCTAAATATTACCCTACGAGAGGTTTCCGTGTACTCTGCTACCGGCTCTGAGACGCGCCCAGTCCGCCGCTCTCGACGATCCTGGCGAAGTTGCCCAGATCCTCGGTGAGGCTCCGCTCCGGGTTGGAGAGGATGTTGGCGACGGTCTCGCCGACGGCCCCGGCGGGCGGGTCGGCGTAGTTCATCGTCACGTCGATCCGGGTGCGCCCCGACGCGACTTCTTCGAAGCGGACCTCGCCGCTCGTCATGACCTCGCCGTCGACGGTGTTCCAGCCTATGCCGCGGTTCGGGTTCATCTCGGTCGTCTTCGCGTCGAACTCCACGCTCTTGCCTAGAGGTCCCTTGACCCGCCAGTGGCTGGTGTCCTGGCCGGTCATCCTGACCTCTTCGATGTTGGACATGAAGCTCGGGAAGTTCTCGAAGTTCGACCAGTAACGGTAGATGTTCTCGACCGGGGCTTCTACCTCGATGCTCTCGTGTACTCGCTGTGCCATGGGCGTCCTTTCTGTTGCCTATCGCTTCGTTCTTGCCCATGAGGATGCCCGGCCCAAACGCGCTTTTATGTGAAGCTTGCTACTGATCCTCGACCTTTTCGTAAGCCGCTCGCAGTTGGGTGTCCCTGCCGAGGATCTGCTTTTTGGAGAGGTCGCGGGCACCGTCCGGCGTGATCTGTTCGTCCCCGTTATCCAGGGGCACCTTCACATCCGGCTCTATTCCCGTCTCGCGGATAAAGTCGCCATCGGGGGTCAACCACTCGGCGACGCCTAACAGGATGGACGAGCCGTCCCTCAAGACGAACTCGGAGAGCACGGTACCGGTGCCGTAGGTGGTCTCCCCGATCACGGTCGCCCGGCCGTTGTCCCTCAAAGCCCCCGCCAGTATCTCGGCGCTCGACGCCGAACCCCCGTTGACTAGGACGGCGAGCGGCGCGTCCGTGGGCTCCGTATTGCCCTCGACCTTGATCTCCTCGCGCTCCCCGGAGGCGTCCTTGCGAATGTAGACGACGCTCCCCGGCTCGAGGAAATACCCCGCCATCTGCACGGCCTGGTCGAGCCTGCCACCGGGATTGTTCCTCAGGTCCAGAACGAAGCGCCTCGCCCCCGCCGCCCTGGCCTCCTCGACGGCGTCCTGCAGTTCCTTGGCGCTGTCGTCGGAGAACGACGAGAGGAGCACGACGGCCACATCGGAGTCCGGGATCACGGCCCAGGAAACCACGGGCGAGTTTATCTCTGCACGTCGCAGGTCGTACTCGCGTTTCTCGCCTTCGTGCAGTACGGTCAACTCGACGGTGGTCCCGACCTGTCCCTTGACCTTCTCGACGACCTCAGAGATGTCGTCGCCCCTGACGCTCTTTCCGTTCACGGCGACGAGCACGTCGTCGGGGCTGATGCCCGCCTTTTCGGCCGGGGAGTCCTGTATGGGGGCGGCGACCACGACCTCGCCCTTCTCTTTCTCGAGCTGGACCCCAATCCCCACGTACGTCCCCGAGAGGCTCTGGTCGTTCTGCGCGCGCTCCTCCGGAGTCAAAAAGCGCGTGTGCCTATCATCGCCCAGCGTCTCGAGCATGCCCCTTATGGCCCCGTAAGTCTCCTTCTTGGAGTCGATATCCCCCTGGTCCACATAATTGTTCCTGACCACATCGAGCGCCTCAGCATAAAGCGCCACGCTCTCGCGGTCCTTCTCATCCAGCGTCGCAGGACTCTGCGCACGCCCGACCCAAAAGCCTCCGAGCGCGACCGCAAGCAACACCACGACAGCGACGAGCACACGCGGCA
>JBKPOM010000248.1:0-15888 GCA_046733115.1 Actinomycetota bacterium
ACGCAACAACTGTATCGAGGACCAGGAGTAATGTGTAGCGTTTTTGCGGTCCAACCCGTACGGTCAGTTCCCCCTCCAAGATGTAGAAGGCCTCCTCATGGTGGCGGTGGATGTAAGGCCGGGGTCCCGGAGAGCCCGGCGGGATCGTGTTGTCGTGGATCGAGTAGGCGCCAGCGGTGTCCTCGTCGCGGACCTTGACCACCATCCGCCCGCCGATTGGATTGGGAAGCTCTTTGCCGTCGTGCGAGCCAACGAAGAAACTCCCATCCTCGGTACTCATATCTGGCTCCTTCCTGTGGTGATCCCGTCCGACCATCGTTAACGCTCACCATGTAGCTCCAACGACCCAATGAGGAATCTAGAGGGTGTCTGAGAAGCCCCTCATTGGGCTCCTTCTGCTAGCCGACGCCTACTAGGCAGAAACCAGATACGCATTGTCGATAGAGGAGCGTTCCCCCGGGTCTCCATACTCTTACGAGCCTCTAGCGCCAGCCGAGCGTTGCCAGCTCCAGCTTCTCGGCCTCTTCGCCGGCCATCTCCCATTCTAAAGCTCCTGCATTCTGGCGTGCCTGATGCTCGTTCTTGGCGCCGGGGATGGGTAAGGTGTTCCTCTGCGTGATCAGCCAGTTCAGGGCCACCTGGGCGGGCTGTTTGTTGTGGGCCTCACCTATCTCACGCAGGATGTTCACCACCGGCTCGACCTTCTTGAGGTTCTGCTCGCCGAAGGTTCTCCCCATACGCCGCACGAGGCCCGCGGGCCTGTCACCACCAGGGCCATACTTGCCGGTGAGGAGGCCCTGGGCGATGGGGCTGTAGGCGATGAGTGTAACGCCGAGATCCCGGCTCGCTTCGAGCACACCGTTTGTCTCCGGTGCCCGCTGCAAGAGGCTATACTCCACCTGGTTCGAGGCGAGCGACACCCCGTGAGAGGCGAGCCGCTCGTGCGCCCGCTGCATCTGGTCCGCACCGTAGTTGCTGACGCCCACCCGGCGAACCTTGCCCGCCTTGACCGTCTCCGCGAGGGCATCCATTAGACTGTTTACCTTGAGAATCGCGCTCGGGAAGTGGATCTGGTAGAGGTCTATGGTCTCTATCCCGAGTCGCTCAAGACTCTTGTCGACCGCCGTTAGCAGGGATTTGGCGCTGAAGCGATACGGTAGGGGGGCAAACTTGGTGGCTATGACCGGCGTCCCCTCGAAACCGCCCTCGCGCAACATCCCGCCGATGATTCTCTCCGAAGCGCCGTTGCCGTACATCTCCGCGGTGTCAAAAAGGGTAACGCCCTCGGTCATGCTCGCCCGGAAGGCCCTCCCCACGTCACTACGGTCGTACTCCTTGCCATATCCCCATAGTCTGGTCGAACCCCACGCCCAGGCTCCGACACCCAGAGGAGCGACGTTCAACTCGTCCGCCAGACCAATTTTAAGCTCACTTTGCATAGGGTCTCCTCTCGTACCTTCGCCACGATACCCTCGCGCAGCCGCACGCCAAAGAGCGACCACTGTATGGTCCGTGGGGACTGACGAGGCGGTACTCTTCCGCGGTACTCTTCCGACTGGCTCCTAGAACAGGACCGGCAGGCGCGCGAACCCGCGCAGGAAGCTGCCGCCCCAACGTACCTCCTCAGCAGGAACCGCCAACCGCAGCTCCGGGAACCGCCGAAACAGCGTGCCGAACGCTACCTGACCCTCGACGCGCGCCAGCGGCGCCCCGAGGCAGACGTGGATGCCCTTACCAAAGGCGACGTGCCGGTTGGCGTCGGCACGGGTGATGTCGAAGACGTCGGGGTTCGCGAACCGCTCGGGATCCCGGTTGGCCGAGGCTAGGCTGACCGTCGCCTGCTCCCCGGTCGGGATCACCGTACCGCCCACCTCGACGTCCTCCCTGGCGATGCGCCGTCCGATGAAGTCGACCGGCCCCCAGTAGCGCAGCGTCTCTTCGACCACCCCCTTGGCCAGCTCGGGATCCGCCTTGAGCTTCGCCAGCTGGTCTGGGTGGGTCAGCAGGGCGACGACCCCGTTGCCGACGAGGTTCACAGTGGTCACGTGCCCAGCGAGGAACATGAGGAAGACCGTCGCGAGGACCTCGTCCTCGTCAAGCACGTTGCCGTCTTCCTCGGCGTGGACCAGGCGGCTGATCATGTCGTCGGTCGGTGCCCGGCGTTTGCGCTCGAAGAGGTTCTGGAGGTAGTCAATGAACTCCCGGAGCCCCGCTCGAGTTTCCTCGTCCATCTCTCGGCCCCGGAAACGGTCGGCGCTGAGGAGGTTCTCTGTCCATCCTCGGATCGTCTCGCGATCCTCCCGCGGAATGCCGAGCATGTCGCTGATGACCGTGACCGGAAACGGGTAGGCGAACGCCTCGATCAGCTCCATCCACCGGTCGGGCGCCACCTCGCCACGCTCGGCGGCGTCGCGTTCGGCCTTATCAAGGAGGTCGTCCGCGATCTGCTGAATGTTCCCACGCAACGCTTGCATGCCCCGTCCCGTGAAGCTCGGCTGGACCAGTTTACGCAGCCGGGTGTGGTCGGGTGGATCGAGTAAGAGGATGCTCCGGGAGAGCGGACGCAACTCCTCCGGCATCGGGGGCTGCTGCTCCAGTTGCTCCTCCGACATCCCCGAGCGGGGATCGACCGAGAAGCGGTCGTCGAGCAAGGTCGCGATCACCTCCTCGTAGTGGGTGACGAAGAAGGTCTCGTTCCTGAAGAAGAACTCCCGGCTCTCCTCACCATCGCCCGACTTCTCCTCCTCACCGCCGGAGAAGCGAACGCGGGACACTGGACCCTTCGCCCGCAGGTCAGCGTAGGTGTCGTAGGCGTCTGCCATGAAGTGCGAATCGGCTATGTCCAACTCAACCGGTTGTGTTAGACCAGCCTCCTTGTGTGCCATGCCCGTCGTGGCGCTGTTCTCGCTCTTCGCGGGCGAGGCTGTCCGATCCTTCTCTTCAGGATCGAAGGAGTCGACGTGGGGTAGCTCGGTCATGAAATCCTCTTTCTTATCGCCTGGTCCTGTTGACCTGACTGTTCGCCGGTCTGTGCGATATGCTCACACGCTTTGCTGCCTTCTTCGTCTTCGGGATTGGGTTCTCGCCCTTGAAGCAGATAGCTCGAGAGCAGATTTCTGGCCAACGGCTCAAGAACCTCTTCGTTGGCCCTGAGCGCCCGCTCGCGCGCCGAGATTTCGTCGTTACGTCCCACAAGCCGCGAAGCGGCCCGCAGCAGCTCGGGAGAGCCCCACCGCCTACTCTCCACGAGCCTGGAGAGGTGGGCCACCGCAATACCGGAACGCAAGAGAGCCTCCTTTCTTTTGCTCTCGGCATCGACTAGTTCCGTCGCAGCTCCTTCTGCGTCGCTTTCTACGTCGGCGAAGGCGACGGTGCGAAGCGGTAGCTCCTTTATGAAGAGGGTGGCGACGAACGCTATCGCTATGATCGGTAGCCCGGCGACGAACACAGGGTGCATGGCAGCGGCAAGCCCCTCCCTGATGCCGGTTGCGACAGCCTCCGGGAGCTGACCTAGGGTGGTGGGATCGAGCACCGCCCCGACCCCGCTTCCGTCGGAAAGCTCGGCTGCTTGCGCACCCTGTAGCGCCTGCGGCGGCAGGTGCTTAGGGATCTCGGTTTTCATGCCGTTGGTCATGATGGTCCCGAAAATCGCCGTGCCGAGAGTCGCCCCCAGTGAGCGCGAGAGCTGAGTGGTGGATGTGGCGACGCCGAGGTCCTCGCGCGAGGTCGCGTTCTGCACCACGAGAGTATAGGTCTGCAGAACTGCTCCGAGGCCTAGACCCACAACGACCATGTCCAGCGTGAGATCCGTCTGTGTGGAACCGTACCCAAGGCCCGTGAGCAGGAAGTATCCACTCGCCATGACGAGCAGCCCCGCCAGCATGAACCCCTTGTAGCGCCCCGTGCGGGTGATGAGCCTACCCACCACGATGCTGACCACGATCATGGAGGCCGTCAGCGGGATGAGCACGGCTCCCGAGTTGGTGACGTTCACCCCGATGACACCTTGAGCGTAGACGGGGATGAAGAAGATCGCGCCAAACATGCACATGGCTATCGCCATGTTGGAGATGTTCGAGAGGGTGAAGACAGAGTTCTTCCAGAGTCTCAAAGGCAGCACCGGCTCCTCAGCGTAGGACTCGTTGATGAGGAACCCGATGAGGACCAGCGCCCCTGCAGCGTACAACGAGATGATCTGCCAGGACTCCCACGGGTAGGTGGTGCCGCCCCACGTGGTCGCGAGCAGCACCGCGACTAGCACTATCGGCAAGGCGGCGAACCCAACGTAATCCAGCTTGTGCCGTCTCGGGACGTGCCGGACGTGCAGATAGGCGACGACGAACGCGAGCGCAGCGATACCGAAGGGCAAGTTGACGTAGAAGAGCCACCGCCAGGAGAAGTTGTCCGTAATCCAACCGCCAACCAGCGGCCCCGCGATGGAGGCGACCCCAAAGACGGCTCCTATGTAGCCCATGTACCTGCCGCGCTCGCGGGCGCTTATGATGTCGCCGATGACGGTCTGGGAAAGGGGCATGATGGTGCCCATCCCAAAGCCCTGCACGGCGCGGGCGGCGACTAGCCACCAGAAGCCCTGCGCCACCCCTGCCAACACGGAGCCCACCATGAATACCACCAACCCAGCGATGTAGAAGCTGCGCCTACCGTAGATGTCGGAGAGCTTGCCGATCACCGGAACCGTCACAGCGGAGACAAGCAGAGCCGAGGTGGCAATCCAACTATAGTGCTCGATGCCGCCAAGCTCCGAGACGATGACCGGCATGGCAGGCGAGACGATGGTCTGGCTGACCGCAGCGACCAGCATGCCGAGCATCAGCCCGACGAAGATCACATTCTTGCGGGAGCCGTCCTGTCCCATCTTCCTTCCTTAGTCCTCCATCAGCCGGGCGACGACGCCGAGCGCCCGCCGGAATTCCGCCATCTCCTCTGGACTAAACATCCGTCGGACGTGGTCTTCAAACCCCTCGCGTCGCTCCTGGCGGCTCTCGATCAGGAGCCGCCCCTCCCCGGTGGCGTGCAGCCTCACCACCCGGTTGTCCTCCGGATCCCGCTTCCTGCGCAACAGACCCTCCCCCTCAAGCCTCTGCGCAAGGCGTGTGATGCGCGAAGGGTCAACCTCGAACCTGCGGCTAACCTCTCCCTGGCTTATCCCGTCCTCGTCGATGAGCATCGTCAGGAGAAACCACGTCGCCGCGCTGAGGCCCACCTCGCGCTCGAAGGCGTGCTTCATCCTCCAAAAAGCGAGATCCAAAAGGGACATCAACGAGCCGTCGCCACCTGCCTTCTCCGCCAGCAGCTCGCCCTTCTTCTCCGAATGCCGGTTGTCTAGCATTTCGTAGTCACCACCAGATTTAATTGACAACGCAAGTATAACTTCGAAACTTGCGGCGTCAACGAAAGCTTGCCTGGCGTTTCGGAGAAGTTCGTAGAGTGTAAAGCAAGCGCGGTTAGAATGATCGAGGAGGCACAGTTCTGAACAACGTCCTTATAAAGGAGGTGTACCTCCCATGGATTTCGGGCTCTCCATCCTGGACGTCTCGCCGGACAGCTCGGGCTCGAACGGAGCCTAAGCACTCCGCAACACGCTCGAGCTGTCCCGGCTCGCCGACCGGCTCGGCTACGAACGCTACTCGGCGAGAGCAGCCGAGCACCACAACCAACCGAGCATCGCCAGCTCTGGATCGGAAGTCATGATCGGACATGTCGCGAGCGCAACGGAGAGGATCCGAGTGGGCGCCGGGGGAGTTATGCTTCCCAATCACGCCCCGCTCAAGGTAGCCGAGACCTTCCGAGTTTTGGAGGTACTACATCCCTAAGCGTATCGACCTCGGCATAGGCCGCGCCCCGGGCACCGACCCCGTCACAGCCACGGCCCTGCGCCGCTCCCCCGACGTGTGCTCGAGGCGGAGGACTTTCAGCAGCGGTTCGGCGAGCTTCTCGCCTTCTCGGGCGACGGTTTCAGGGAGGATCAACCGTTCCGGTCTATGGTTGCCATGCCGAGCGACGTCGGGCTGCCGCCGACCTGGCTGTTGGGTTCCAACGGCTACTCGGCGAGAGCGGCCGAGCAGGTGGATCTCGGGTACGCCTTCGCCTCGCACTTCAGCCCTGCGGACCCGGCCCCCACCATGCGCGCCTACCGCGAGAGTTTCGAGCCCTTGAAGAGCTTCGAACGCCCTTCGGCGATCCTCGCGGTCGCCGTCGTCTGCGGGGAGAACGACGAGGACGCAAAGTGGCTTGGCTCTTCCATGGAGCTGGCCTGGGTGCGCATGCGTAGCGGCAGCCCTGGGCCGCTGCCGAGCGCCGAGGAGGCGATGGTGTACCCCTACACACCAGCCGAGCGTCGGTTGGCCGACGCCTACCGCTCGATGCAGGTTGTCGGTGACTCTCGGACCGTGCGGGCAAGAATCGAGGAGCTCGCCGAACACACGGCAGCCGACGAGGACATGATCACTACGAACGTCTACGATTATGCTGAGCGGCTACGCTCCTATGAGCGGCTCGCCGAGGGCGTCGCGATATCGCGACGCCCTGCAAAGAGGTATGACAGCCTATCACGCCCCATCACGCCGCCCCCAACAGTAGCTGAGGCCGGTGCCAGTTTGAGGATCAGCGGAGCGCCCTGGACACGATGGTGAGCACCATGAGCGCGACCGTCATCGTTCAGATGGCCAAGCCAGCCAAGCAACACGACGGCTCATCCTACCGACTCCTCGAGCCTGCTCTCTTGACGCTTCATCGTCTGTCTACTGCTGCCCTACTGGTGCCACGGATCAGATCCACGATAGCCGAAGCCCACGTTTTACCTGCAAATAGGAGGGTGACCGACGGGGCTCGAACCCGCGACCTTCTCTAGAGCCACAATCTGATGTCGTCCGTTACAGTCCGTCCTAGTGTGTCCGGTAATCCAGCCTATTTATGGGGTTTTAGGCGATTCTGGAAAATATCCTGTCCGCTGCGTACTAGCCTGTACCAGCCCGGTTGCAGTACGGTCAGTGAAGTAAGCAACGTATGAACAGAATACGGAGCGCCAGTCCTCACTATAGAGGGTATATCGTGATGAGCTGCTGCGAGTTCATCCAACCGCTGGGCCATGTCCAATCGTTTTTGACGGACTTCTTCTGACCCTACCGTTAGGACACCGAGGTAAGTTCGCCGACCGAAGGGTAACGGTCTCTCGATGACCGCGACACGACGGCGGAGGCGAAACGTGTTGCGAAGCTCAAGGCTTCGATCCATCGTGCGTCATTCGAGAGCGCATAGAGAAGGCCGCCGTTGAAGGCGTCGCCCGCTCCCGTGGTGTCCGTCACCCGGACGGTCGGGGCCGCTACGCGGTGGAGCTCGTCCGGTCCTACCCCAACGCAGCCGTTCGCCCCGAGCTTGACTACGACCCACCCTCCGGAGGATTCTTGCAGCACCTGGGCTGCTTCGACGGCGTCTTCTAGGCCAGAGAGGTGCCGAGCCTCGGTTTCGTTGGGCAGGAA
This sequence comes from Actinomycetota bacterium, assembly GCA_046733115.1. Taxonomy (GTDB): domain Bacteria; phylum Actinomycetota; class Rubrobacteria; order Rubrobacterales; family Rubrobacteraceae; genus Rubrobacter_D. The sequence goes on from JBKPOM010000248.1 coordinate 7,500, forward strand.
AACGTCCACTAGCGGCAACAGCGTGGCCATCTCCTCGCTCGTCTCTTTCGACCACCCGCCGGGATCCCACCCGGTGTCTAGCAGGGTGATTGCTCCTTCGGTTCTTGCTTCTCTTAGTAGACGGAGTGTGCCTTCTCCCCGTAGCGAAGGAAGGTTGAAGTACCCGCACAGAAGCACGAGGCCCTTAGTTAGCGCGTCCTCGGGCACCATCGAGGCGTCGAATTCCTCGAGGCTCCCCAGGAGCGTTAGGAAGCAGCGGTCCCTCCCCGGCGCCTCGAAGGCTATTGAGATCCCGGTAGACCGGTGAGGTAGGATGGAGACCCCTTCTTTTATGCCGGCGGAGTACAGCTCATCGAGAAGGAACCTTCCGAGCCGGTCCTCGCCCACGCACCCGACCAGCTGAAGCGGGGAGCCCAGCGCCGCCAGCGCCAACGCCGTGTTTCCGGCGGCTCCGGCAGCCCTCACCTCTATGTTCTCCACCGGCAGGTCCGTGCCGGGGGGCGGCAGCTCCGACACGGGCGAGACGAGGAGATCAACGTTGACGTTCCCGATGACCGAGATGGTGCTCATCCGACCTCCAGCTTGGTGTCCTCCTGTTCATGCCTGAAGCCGTCGGCGGACAGTCCCCGCGCCCGGGCTATCCTGTGGCTAAGGAGTTGAACGGGTAGTATCTCGAGTACGGGCGTCAGAAGGTTGGGTAGCTCCGGTATGCGCACGACCCGCAGGTTGTCCGACCCGCCCACCGCGGTATGGGTCACGAGGAGCACTGCCATCCCGTAGGAGGCAAGGTCCTTCGCTAGCGTGACCTCTCGACCCGAGCCAAAGACTACGCATCCCCGCCCGGGCTCGGCGACTTCGAGAGGACCGTGCAGGTACTGGAACGTGTCCGTGTACGCCGCCGGTACCCTTGCCGCTTCCCTAAGGAGCAAGGCTCCCGCAGCCGCGGAGGCCATGGAACTTCCGCGTCCCACGAAATCCAGGGATTCCATCGAACCGAACGTCTCGGCCGCTGCTTCGGCCACCGGGATGCTGTCCTCCAAGACCTCGGACGCGAGGTCCGGCAGCCGGCTCGAGTCCGCCGCTTTGGAAGCCCCCAATGCTTCGGCGAGCGCCGCGCCGGCAGAGAGCGTGGCGGTATAGGTAAGCACAGCTATTGCAGTCTCCTCTGCCGAGCCTATAGGCAGGCTCAAGTCGGCGAGCTCGGAGAGCGGACCCGTACCGTGGTTGGTAAGCGCTAGGCGAGGCGAGAAGACGCGCGACAGTCCTTCCAAAGTCTCCGCGCTCTTCCCGGACTGAGAGACGCCGACATAGGATGCGCCGAGGAGGTCTCCGCCGGGCTCAAGCAGCTCGGTGGCGGAGACGGCGAAGGCCGGCCGGCCAGCGGCGCGCAGGGCGTAAGCCGCGGGGATGGCGGCGAAGTGGCTGGAGCCCATCCCGACAAATACGAGGGAACCGTCGACGAAAGATGAGAGGTCCGCCTCTCGCAAAGCCTCAGAGAAGACCTCGCGTGAGCGGGAGAGGTTCTCCGGCTGCGATAATATGTCCTCCAAGTATCCCACGCTCACCCCTTCACTCCGCCGGCGGCGAGTCCGCCGACGATGTAGCGCTGGAACAGGAACGCGATCGCCAGAGGAGGTAGGGACGCCACGATGCCCCCGGTGGCGATCATACCGAAGTCCACAGCGTTTCGGCCCGTGAACTCGGCGATGGCCACGGGTATGGTCTTCGAGCCCAGAGAAGATGTGAATATAAGGGCGTAGAGGAACTCGTCCCACGCGAGCAAGAAGCCGAAGAGAGCCGTCGCCAGTAGCCCCGGACGGGCAAGGGGCAAGACCACGCGAAAGAGGGCACCCATGCGGCTACAGCCGTCGATGCGGGCGGCGTCCTCCAGGTCCCTTGGGATGCCGCGGAAGTAACCGCTCATTATCCACAGCACGAAGGGCGTGATGAACGAGCAGTAGACCAGCACGAGACCGAGCTTGCTGTCCAAGAGGCGCAGTTGCACCAGCGTGAGGTAGAGAGAGATAAGGATGGCGATCGGCGGCAACATGTAGGTAGAAAGGAAGAGCAGCAAGATTGCCCTCTGGAAGCGAAACCTGAGCCTGGCGAAGGCATACGCCCCGAAGATACCGACCCCCATAGAGATGAGCACCGAGCTAGTGGCAACGATGGCACTGTTCACCATCGCCGCCCGGAAGGTGGACGCCGCGCTGCCGGCGCCAGAGAATACCTCGGCGTAACGGGAGAGGGAAGGGTTCTCCGGAACCCACCTCAGCGGTCGGACCAGGAGGTCGGCCGGTGCCGCCAGGCTAGAAATCACTAGCCATAGGAACGGGGCGATGATCACTGCCGCCGTGAATATGGCGGCCGCGTAGATCAGGATCCTGGAAGAGACAGAACTTTGCACGGCTAGTACTCGACCTCCCCGCGCCGCAGCAAGCGCATGTAAGTGATGGCAAAGAACAGGATGAAGAGGGCTATGATGTAGGCTAGGGCGGCGCCGTAGCCGAACAGCTGGTTGGAGAAGGCTTCCACGTAAGTGTAGTAAGCGATCGTCTGCGTTCCGTTTGCCGGCCCGCCGCGTGTCATCACGTAGACGAGATCGAAGACCTTGAAAGCCTCCATGGTCCTCAACACGAGGACTATGAGGATGGTCGGCGTCAAAAGGGGAAGCGTGATACTGAAGAAGCTACGAACCTTTCCGGCTCCGTCTACCCAGGCAGCCTCGTAGAGGTCCCGAGGTATGGTCTGGAGTGCCGCCAGCACGAAGAAGGCCGCGAGGGGCGTCATCTTCCACACGTCGGCCACCACGATCATGTTGAGCGCCATCCATGGCGTCCCGAGCCACGAGCGGTACTCCGGTATGACGTGCAACTGCGTGAGCAGAGCGTTCAAGGCCCCGTATTCCGGGTTGAAGATCCAACGCCACATCGCCCCGTTGACCACAGTCGGTAGGGCCCAGGGGAGAATGACGATGGACCTGAGCAACCAGCGCCCCCTGAACTCGGCGTTGAGCAGCAATGCTAGGAGTACCCCAAACGCCACCTCCAGCACGGTCGTGGAGAGGGTGAAGTAGAACGTGCGGCCTATCGCGGCCCAGAACTCCCCACTCTGCACGGCCAGCAGGTAGTTGCCAAGCCCCGAGAACGGATAGGTTCCCGGAAAGGCGCTGTTCACATCGAACAATGACGTGTAGAGTGTGCGCAGCAGTGGGTAGATAACTATCCCGAAGACCACTACGAGGCTCGGGAGGAGCAGGAGCAGAGCTAGTCGGCCCTGCCGGAACGCCCCTCTCGAGCCGGACCCGCTTCGTGGTGCCCTGGCGGTTTTTGGAGCCCGAGTGACGCTCATGGTTTCCTCAGGACCTCTGGATAGCCGAGCTTACGGACTTGGCGGCGTCGTCGAGGGCTTGCTTTGGGGTCTTGTCGCCGCTCAAGGCCTTCTGTATCTCCACCTGCATTGTGCTCGAGACCTCGTTGTACTGGGGCACAACGGGACGAAGGATCATGTCCTTCAACTGCTCTTTGGCAACCGGCACCACCTCTGGCAAGGCATTAACGACTTGCTCGTCCTCGTAGGAGCTCTTCCAGATAGGTAGCGAGAGCTTTGCATACTTGTTCTGAACCTTCTGGCTAGTCATAAACTGGACGTACTTCCACGCCGCATCCTGGTTCTGGCTGCCCCTCGACACTGCCATACCCATGCTGCCGTTTACTCCCGGAGCTCCGGACGGGCCGCTAGGGGTATGGGCTATGTCGACCTTCCCGGCGACCTGGCTCTCCGCGGGGTCGTTGGCCAAGGAGAACATATAGGTCCAGTTCAGGGCCATAGCGGCTTGGCCTTGGGAGAAGACTCGACGCACGTCCTCTTCGATGGATTCCGTCGAGGCCGGATTGGAGAGACCCTCATCTAACGTCATGCGCATGAACTCGAGGGCCTCTAGCCCACCGCCTGTGGTAAAGGCGGGCTTGTCTCCGTCGAAGAATTTCCCTCCGAAGGCACCGAGGAGCGTGGCGTAGTCGCAAATGAGGGCCTCCGCTTGGGCCCAGCTCCATATCAGCGGGTACGTTACGACCCCCGCAGATTTGATGGCGCGGGCGGCATCCGCTACTCCTTCCCAGGTATCGGGGGGCTGTACGCCGGCCTTCGAGAGCATGTCCCTGTTGTAGTAGAAGTATTTGGTGTCCAGGATCCAGGGCACCCCGTAGTAGCCGTCCTCGTACTCGGTCGTCTGCAGCGCTCCCCCAAGTATCCGGTTGCGCTCGGTCTCGGGAAAACGTGCCGTGATGTCCATGATCATGTTCTTACTTGCGAATTCCGCCGGCCACACCACGTCCACCAGCACGGTGTCGTAGGTGCCGGCCGGTGCCGCGGCGACGATCTTGTCGTGGAGCGCCTCGTACGCCACGAAGGTGAGGTTCACCTTTATGTCGGGATTGCGGTTCTGGAACTCCTTCGTCATGCTCCTTACGTTGCCCTCGCTATAGGCTGCCTGCTTCATGAAGAGGGCGTTGAGCGTTCCGCTGCCTCCCTGCTGTCCACCGCTGCACCCTGCGAGGAGCAGACCGACACCGCTGGCGGCCCCGAACCCCAGAAACTCCCGTCGACTGAACCTCCGTAAGCCGCCGAAACCCTTATCAGTCTTCACGCGTGAGCAATCCTTTCTTCGAAATGCAATCCATTTTGATGCCAGAGAACGAGAGAGAACAACACCCTACTGGCCACCTCCACCCTACTGGCTACCTCCAAGGCTAAACGTACCGCTCCCACTACACGGATCCGATCTCCCAACTCCGATACAGAGTGCCGCGGCGGCGCCGGTAGTGCTACCTTACTGGCCCCCTATTGTTCGCTCGACAATTTCGCCAGCCCCCGGGCCACGTCGCCCCAGCACCATCACCCTCGGCGTCAACACGGCCCACGTGTTAACGATGCCGCCGGCGAGCAAGAGAAGTGCAGGGTACCGCGCCCTGGTTCGGACTTCCTAACCCTACTTGCGGTAGGCTCCTTGCTCCACTATGCCGCGGACCTGCTAGTCGCTAAGCACATTCTCCAAGTGGTCCCGGTCCACGTGCTTTCGAAGAGTGATTCGGGGTCAGCGGCGTCCAGGTGTCGGCCGCACTCGCAGTCGAGTCCCCTTATACCCCCTTCACCTCCTTTCCGACCCGCTTCCCAAGCGAGTCGTTCCTTTCCGCGGCTCTCATGATGCCATAGTTGCCAGCTCGATGCCTTCAGGCGGGTTGGTAATGCCGCTGGTATGAGCGTGATAACCGGTGGTGTGGTAAGGTGCGCTACGGGGGAGCTGCTCATGACGCTGTTGAGCCGCAGAGCGGTTGACAAAGACGAAATCCGGATCGGGCTCCTATCGATACCCAACGTAGGTGCGCTCCACATCATCGAAGAGCTTCATCTTTTCACTACTTTTACCCTGCTGCCACGCCCCTGGTGATTCTGCCGGAGTTTGACGTTTGTCCTGCAAAAGAGAGGGTGCCCGACGGGGCTCGAACCCGCGACCTTCCCTAGAGCCACAATCCGATGCAACTCCTTATAGGCTGTCCCGGCATGTCCGGTTATTCGGCTTATTTAAGGGATTCTCGGAGATTTTCGGGACGCGTTTATCCGTTGCGTACTGGCCTGTACCGGCCCGGTTGCAGTACGGTTGCAGTAAGCAGCACTCCCGCTGGGTACCGCGACTCGGTCCTAACTGAGTACGACAAGGGTAGGTCGAAGCGCGGAATGCTCGCTTAAGTCTCCTTGGTTTTGTAGCTCACTGCGACGAGCGTTCGCCCCATAAAGATACGACGAGGAGGCGCTCGATCATGACGTTGACCTGGAGCCTTCAGGTTATGGACCAGACCAGCTACCGAACTGCTCCGCCCCACCTCACAGTGAAGGCTTGTCAGAAAAGGGGACGTACGGTGCCCTAGTTGCACCTTCTTGCGCTCACGAATAGAGTGGTGATGTACTGCCCCGATTTCACTACAAACAAAGGAGCGTAAGAAGATTGCTTCCAGAACCGCCACATCAGGAGGAGATTACAATCTCTCCAATCCGGTCAACAGCTTCGTAGACGTCGCGATGTGCGCGAAGGAGTCCCAGTCGAGCAAATCTATGGTCGTCCACGTCAACAAGTCCCCTACGGATGGGAACTCGCACCTGCCTTTTGGGGGGCTCAAGAAGTCTACGATCCACCCCAAAGAGATGGGGGCCGCCGCGGACTTCTACACGCAGACGAAGACCATCTACCTCGACCACTCGTAAGCGATGGGGATGGAAGTCGCACCCGGCATACACCGCATCGAGAGCATCCTGGGGCCGCGTCCCTTCTCGCAGTACCTCCTGCGCGACGAGAGAACCCTGCTCGTCGACACCGGCGTGGCCGGGACGCCGGGGGAGGTGATATTGCCCTACCTCGACTCAGTCGGCCTGGCTCCCGGTGACCTAGCCTTCGTGCTCAACACGCACGCCGACGTTGACCACTTCGGTGGCAACGCAGTCATCAGGGCGCAGGCGCCCAGGGCCTTCTTCTGCGCGCACGTCGCGGACGTGCCCTGGATCGAGAACCGCGAGAGCATCCTGCGCGAGCGCTACGGTTGGTACGCCACCCACGACGTCGACTACGCACCGGAGGTCAAGGACTGGCTCATGGACGCCATGGGGCCGGACGTCCCGATAGACTTGCGGCTCGTTGGCGGCGAGACCTTCCGACTCGGCCCAGAACTGGTCGTGGAGGTAATGCACCTGCCGGGGCACTCACCGGGGCACGTGGGTCTGTGGGTGCCCTCTTCCGGGACCGCAATCATCACGGACGCTGCGCTAGGCGGCGGGCTCTACGACATGGAGGGCAACGTCATCAGTCCACCACCCTATTTCGACGTCGCGGCGTACGAGCGTTCGGTGTGCCTCCTGCAGAAGATCTCGCCGCGGCGCCTGCTCACTGCCCACTACGAGGTGATGGAGGGCGAGGAGGCTACCCGCTTTCTCGAAGAAAGCCTAGCGTTCGTCGAGCACGCCCGGCACACGGTCTCGGAGGCACTCGCAGAGCATGGCGAGCTGAGCCTGCGCAGGCTTCTGGAGACCGCGAACCTCAAGCTCGGCCCGTTCACTGTCATGGAGAACGAGCTCGTGGGCACGCTGCACGCGCACGTCCGGGAGCTCGTCGCTGCGGGGCAGGTTGAGGAGGTTCCCGGGAGTGAACCTACGACTTGGAGGGTTACCACAAGGAGGTAATGCCGCTCGATTTTGGTTAGACACAGAGCTATTGCTGGCAGGTGGTCGCTCCTGCGGCCGGAGAAAAGGAAAGGAGAAAGGAAAATGGCGCAACAGCTTGAGCTTGGGATGATCAGCTCGACTTGGCTGGGCACGAAGGTTGGTTTGGAGGAGGGCATCCGTAGCGCTAAGCAGATAGGGTTCGATTCGTACGATATCTTCGAGGACCCCCTCGACATCGACGACGCCACGCGCAAGCTGATAAAGGAGACCTGCGACGAGGTCGGGCTTCCGATCCGCTCGGTAGTCTGCGTGAACTTTGGCCTCGTCGACTTCAACCCCTCTGTGGAGCGCTTCGCGATGGACCGTGCCAAAGCGTACATCGACCAGGGGGCGTACTTCAGCGCCCGCAACATACTGCTCGTGATCGGCGAGTACTACTGGGACGGCGAGGTGTTCCCTAACGAAGCTATCTGGGGCTTCGCGGTCGACCGGGTGAGAAGCCTGGGAGAGTACGCGCAATCGAAGGGTCTCGAGCTCGTGATCGAGCTCGAGCCGTTCACCCAGGCTCTGGTGAAGAACGTAGACGAGCTCGCGCGCTTTGTAAGAGAAGTAGATCATCCGGCGGTGAGAGCTAATGCGGACATCTCGCATCTGCATCTGTCGCGCGCTTCCTTCGACGACGTGAAGAAGCTCCAGGGCATGATCGGCCACATCCATCTCTCCGACTGCGATGGCGAGAAACACGGAGATTTGCCCGCAGGACGGGGCGTGACGCCGATCAAGGACTACCTGCGGGCTATCGTCGACACCGGCTACTCCGGCACGGTCTCGATTGAGCTCGAATACTCCCCTGACCCGGACAAGATCGTTGAGTGGGTCGAGGAAGCCTACCGGGAGACGTCCAGGATCATGGATGAGCTCAGCGTCCGGGACGGCGCACGGGTCTGAGGAGGAAGCAATGGCCGAAGATACCCTAGAACTCGCTCGGCGTGTCGGCCCGAACCTCCCGCCGAAGACCGACTACCGGATCGGCTGCATCGGGGCGGGCTTCATCATGAAGGATATCCACTTGGTCTCCTACGCCGAGGCAGGCTTCGACGTCGTCGCCATCGCCTCGCGCACTCCGGCTCACGCGCGCGCCGCAGCTGAGGAGCACGGCATCGGGACCGTCTACGAC
>JBKPOM010000249.1:0-10585 GCA_046733115.1 Actinomycetota bacterium
GATTTCCGCTTTCGCGGGAATCCACGGAGACAGCAGGGGATGCGCGGGCGATGGTAAGGCCCCTCACGCCGTTGGCACTCGTTGCACTTTAGCAAGTCGCTAGACCTGTCCGTCAACCCAGCAGCCCCGCGCAGCCACACGCCTCGTGGGTACTCGCCTTCGCCCGATGATCTGGATTGGAACTCCTGGCTCGAACACTTCGAGCGTTCCAGCCGGGAGTTCCAATGGTGCGGATGGTCGGCGATGGCGCGGGGCGGCAAACTCGAAGCTGTAACGAAGGCGCCGCGAAGGGATGGGTTATGAAGAGCAAAGTTATCGGTTACGAAGAGGTCTTTGCCGGCGTACCGCGCAAGTTGGGTCTATTGCTGATCTCGCTCTCGGCGCTGTTCGTTTGTGTCTCGCTGTTGCAGGAGCCAGCCCACGCCGGCGAGAGCTTCGCGTGGACCGGGGAAGGTAAGGACGGCGCCTGGGCCAACCCCTGCAATTGGTACCCGAGGACGAGTGCCAGCAGAACTATCCGGGCAAGAGCGCCCCCGAACACTCGGCCCAGCTCTCCCCGACCGGCAGCGGCCCGGCGCACGTCGTGCTTGGCGAGAACGTTACCCTGGCCTCGCTCAACGTGGAAGCTGGCGGTTCGCTGAGCGGTGGTAGCGTAACGGCGACCAGGAGCCTCGGCTGGACCGGCGGGAGCATCGCTAGCAAGATAAACATGTCTGCCGGGAGCGTAGGGCACATAGACGGGCCCGACACCAAGCAATTCAACGGCTTATTCAACAACTGCGGCTACGGCGAGCTTGTGGGCGACGCGACGCTCGCCGGTGGGGGCCGCTTTGATTGGACGGGCGGCACCGTGGGCGAGAACGCCAGCCTCACCATCGCCGAGGGTAGCTCCATGAGGCTCACCGGCCCCGCCGCTAAGGAACTGCAGGGCGATGTGATCAAGCGGGGCAAGGCCTTCTACCTCTCCATGGCGGTGCCCGTCCCGGCGACCGGCCCGCTCGTGTTCGTTGGGGACGCCAGGTTCCTCAACGTCTGACTCTTCACCGTGGGTGACCGCGCGATCTTCAAGGACACGATCTGCTGCGTGAACCCGGCGCTGTTCGTCAACGAGGGCCAGGTCGTGGTCTCCAAAACCTCCACCCCGAGCACCGGTCTGGACACGGTGGACAATCTCGTATTCGAGAACCGCGGGTTCGTCAAGCCGGAGTCCGGCAGGCTTCGCATCGGCGCCGGCGGCTACAGGCAGCTCTCCGGCGAGACGCAGCTCGTGGGCGGCAACCTGGAGTGCAGAAACCTGGTGGAATAGTACGGCGGCAAGCTACAGGGCGCAGGGACCTTCACGGGCGACGCCCGGTTCTCTGGGAGCAGCACGATCTCGCCGGGCGCCCCCGGGGTCCGCCAGGTCCACCGGCATCAAGATCGTGGGCAACTACACCCAGACGGGCAGCACCCCTAACCTCGATCTCAAGGGCTCGACCCCGGGCATAGGCTTCGACCAGCTTCAGGTCACCGGCCGCGCCGCGCTCGACAACGCGACGCTCGACCTCGACACCATCGCCGGCTACGCGCCCTCGAAGGGCACCAGGCTCAAGATCCTGACGGCGGCCGGAAGGGTGGGCTAGTATGACACCATCCACGATCCGATCATGCCGAGCGGACGGCCCTGGTACGACCTCTACCCCTCGACCGGCGTGACTTTGTAGGTTCGGTAAAGTCTGAAGGAGAACCCGGAGAAGATCGCCTCTTCCCCGGGACCTTTCTTCTGCCGCCGGGTTGTCTTCCGGCGGCTTGCGCTATCATGTGGGCGGTGAAACGTACTTTAGGGAGGTTTCCATGCGTGGGACGGTTGGCGAGACGCTGGAGCGTTTGATCCTTTTGCAGATAGGGGCCGCCGCGGCGACGCGCGATAAGGTGCAGGAGATCGTGGACTCCCTCATCGAGCAGGGCCGCGTCGAGCGCGAGGAGGGCCGCATCGTTGTCGACGACGTGATGAACCGCGCCCGCGAGCGTTCGACCGGGGCGCGATCTCTGGTCGACGCCTCGGTGCAGCAGGGCCTGAGAAGGAGCGGATTCCCCACGAGGGAGGATTACGAGGACGTGGTGTTCAGGATCGAGCAGCTCGAGCACAGGGTGAGGATGCTCGAGGACCGCCCCGCGCCCCCGCCTCCGCCGGCCGGGGAACCCGAGGTTCCGCCGGAGCCCGAGGATACTCCGGAGACGCCGCCTGGTCTATAGCGGACCCGTAACCGCGCGCGTGGACAACGGGGAGCTACCCCGGGCTGGCCGCTCCGGGAACCTCAGGCGCTTCTCCCAGATCAGCCGCGTCCTCGTCCGCCACGGCTTCGGCTTCGTCTTCGACGTGAGGCGGGACCGGAGGGAGAAGAAGGGCCTGCAGGAGTTCCTCGCGCCCAACTTCGGCGTTAGGCTGCGTCGCACCCTCGACGATTTAGGCCCGACCTTCGTCAAGTTCGGACAGGTTCTCAGCACGCGCTCGGACATCCTGCCTGAGGGCGTCCTCTCCGAGCTCCAGAAGCTCCAAGACACGGCAAAGCCCATGCCCGCAGGCGTTGCGCAGGGGATCATCGAGCGGGAGCTCGGTGCCCCCGTCGATGAGGTATTCGCCTCCTTTGACCCGGTGCCGCTCGGCTCTGCGAGCATCGGGCAGGTTCACAGGGCCGTGCTGCGTGGGGGGGAGACCGTGGCGGTCAAGGTGCAGCGGCCCGAGGCGCCGGGTCGGGTGGCGGGGGATCTCAAGCTCATGCGGGATTTTGCCGCGCTGCTGGACCGCAGGTTCGGACGGCGGCTCTTCGTAGACGTTGGCGGCCTCGTTGCCGAGTTCGAGGTCGTGATCAGGCGCGAGCTCGACTACTCCGCAGAAGCGGAGAACGCCCGCCGTTTCGCCGCCAACTTCGCCGATACGCGGGTCGTTATCCCGGCGGTCTTCCTTGACCTCTCGACGCCAAAAGTGTTGACCGAAGAGTTCGTCGAGGGGACCAGGTTCAGGGACATCCGTCCGCTCTCGCTCACGCCCTCGGAGCGCCGTCGCGTCGCCACCATGGGGGCAGACGCTATCTTCAAGATGGCCTTCGAGGACGGGTTCTTCCACGGCGACCCCCACCCGAGCAACCTCCTGCTGACGCCCTCGGGCGACCTCGCCCTCCTCGACTTCGGCATGGTCGGCTACATGAGCCAGGGGGACATCGAGGCCCTCTCCAGGCTGTTCATCGCGGTGATACAGCACGATGCCTCGGCCGCCCTGCGTGGCCTCGAGCGCCTCGGCGTAAGCTACGCTATCGAGATCCGCGGCGACCTCGTGCGTGATCTGCGAGAGTTCCTCAACAAGTATTCGGGGCTCTCCGTCGGGGAGGTCACGCTCGGCCAGGCGCTCTCCGAGCTCATAGCGCTCGCGCGCCGCTACAGGCTCAGGATGCCGCCGGTCTTCCCCCTGCTCACCAAGGCGCTCGTCACCGCCGAAGGGCTCGCCCGCTCCATAGACCCGACCATCAACGTCTACGAGGTAGCCAGGCCCTACGCCCAGAGGCTCCTCTCGGAGCGCTACAGGCCCCGGAACGTGGTCGAGGTCGTCGAAGAGCACGCGCTGGAGTACGCCCGTTACGCAGAGGAACTGCCCGATCAGGTAAGCTTCATCCTGACCGAGTTCGCCGACGGCGAGATCGAGGTTCAGCTCGAGCACGGCGGCCTCGACGAGTTGTTCGGCAGCGTGGACGTCCTGGCAAACCGGGTCGTCTTCGCCATCGTCACCGCGGCCCTGTACGTAGGTTCCGCCATGCTCGGCGCCTTCGTCGTCGCAGGACCAGAGGTGCCCCTCGTCGGTGCGCCCTTGGTCACCTTCCTCGGATTCGCACTCGCCCTGATCCAGACAGCGATACTGCTGACGATAATTTTCAGATCGGGACGCCTTTAGAGCTGGTCAGCATTTCAGGTGTCATGGTCCAGATAAGGACTTAGACTCGGGGTCCGAAGCGCTTCGCGGTAGAGCGATACCGCTACGAATTGCGCATTCGACGAAGAGTGACTCTTAGTACGTCTAACAAAACCGGGTAGCGGGTAGGGTGATGGCATGGCTAAAGAACTCGTTACAGACGAACTTTGGGAAGCGATCGAGCCGCTGTTGCCCGAGGAGCCAGTCAAGCCCAAGGGCGGTAGGCCTCGCATCGACGACCGGGCGGCCCTCACCGGCATCATCTTCGTTCTAAAGAGTGGCATACCCTGGGAGATGTTGCCCCAGGAGATGGGCTGCGGCTCTGGGATGACCTGCTGGCGTCGCCTCAAGGAGTGGCAAGAGGCGGGTGTGTGGGAAAGGCTGCATCGGAAGCTTCTGGACCGATTGGGAGAAGCCGACCAGATAGATTGGGAGAGGGCGTCCTTGGACTCGGCGAGCGTTGCGGCTCCCGGGGGGCCAAAAGACCGGCCCGAATCCGACGGATAAGGGCAAATCGGGCTCGAAGCGCCACGTTGTGGTCGACCGAGAAGGCATCCCGCTCTCGGTGATCCACTCGGCGGCCAACGTCCACGACTCCAGCGTTTTGGAGGAGGCGGTCGACGCCATCTCTCCCATCCGCAAGCCTTCTCGGGGGCGACCGCGCAAACGCCCCGTGAAGCTGCACGCCGACAAAGATTACGACTTCCCGCGATGCCGCAAGGCTTTGAGGAAGAGGGGCATAACGCCTCGGATAGCACGGCGGGGCATCGAGTCCGGCGAGAAACTGGGCACATACAGGTGGGTTGTGGAACGAACTCTGTCGTGGATGAACCGTCTCCGGCGCCTCAAGGTACGCTATGAGCGCCGAGAGGACACCCATCAGGCGTTTCTCGATCTCGGATGCGCTCTTCTGATCTGCTGGCGCCACGTTCAGCGGTTATGTTAGGCGCTCTTAATCCAAGTGAAAACGAGAAGATGACTGGCTGGCGTGCTGAAGTGCTGAGAAGGCGTGAAGCGCCGCGCTGGTATAATTTGCGTATGGAACCCGTCCGCACAGAGGAACGTCCCAGGGCCATTCAGGCGCCGGGTGTGAACATCTCCTCTCTTATCGAGAAGGTATCGTCGTACGGGCCCAAGGGGACGGAAGAGTTGATCGCCGACGCCTACAACGCGGCCCACGCCGCGCACAGGGGACAGGTCCGTAAGAGCGGCGAGCCCTTCGTCTACCATCCGCTCGCGACGGCGGATGTTCTTGCCGAGTTGCACCTGGACCCGACTACCATTGCCGCCGCGCTTTTGCACGACGTTCTCGAAGATACGAGGATGACGAAAGTGGAGCTGGCCGAGCGGTTCGGAGACGAGGTCGCCGAGATCGTGGACGGGGTCACTAAGCTGAAGCGGCTGCCTTCCGGGAATCTGGAGGAGGCGCAGGCCGAGTCCTTGAGGAAGATGATCGTGGCGATGAGCCGGGACGTGCGAGTCATCATCATCAAGCTCGCCGACAGGCTGCACAACATGAGGACCGTCGCCTACCTCAAGCGCGAGACGCAACTGAAGAAGGCTACGGAGACGTTGGAGATCTACGCCCCGCTCGCGCACAGGCTCGGAATTTACTCCATAAAGTGGGAGCTGGAAGACCTCTCCTTCGCCACACTCCACCCGCGGCGCTACGAGGAGATAAAGAGCCTCGTCGCCGCGAGGCGTGGCGATCGGGAGGCGTTCATAAACGGGACGGCGGCTGAGCTTTTGCGCCACCTACGTGAGACGGGCATAGAGGCCGAGGTGCATGGGAGGGTCAAGCACTTCTACTCCATCTACAACAAGATGGTGCGCCGCAACAAGGAGTTCAACGAGATCTACGACCTCGCGGGATTGCGGGTCGTGGTCGGAGACGTGCGCGACTGCTACGGCGCGCTCGGGGTGATTCATTCCATTTGGAAGCCCATTCCCGGGCGTTTCAAGGACTACATCGCGATGCCGAAGTTCAACATGTACCAGTCGCTGCACACGACCGTCATGTCGAACGAGGGGAAGTTGCTCGAGATCCAGATCCGGACCCACGAGATGGACACGACGGCGGAGTTCGGCATCGCCGCGCATTGGATGTACAAGCACGGCCTGACGGATCGTCAGGTGGACCGCTTGACGTGGCTGAAGAGCATGATGGAGTGGCAGAGGGAGACGACCGACTCCACGGAGTTCATGGAGTCATTGAAGGGCGAGCTCGTCGCCGACGAGGTCTTCGTCTTCACGCCGAAGGGCGACGTGGTCAGCCTCCCGAGCGGGGCTACGCCGATAGATTTCGCGTATCATGTCCACACCGAGGTCGGCCACCGCACCATAGGGGCCAGGGTGAACGACAGGATCGCCCCCCTCGACTCCGAGCTGGTCTCGGGTGACAGGGTCGAGGTCATCACGGGCAAGAACTCCGGGCCGAGCCGCGACTGGCTGGCCGTGGTTCAGAGTGGCAGGGCGCGGAACAAGATCCGCCAGTTCTTCAACAAGGCAGACCGCGAGGATAACCTGAGCTCGGGACGAGAGAAGATTCTGGCCCTCCTGAAGAAGCGTAAGCTCGGGAAGGTCCCTTCTGGCATCCTGGAGGACGTGGCGCGTGCGACCAACTGCTCCTCGCCAGACGACATGTTCGCGGCCGTCGGGGCCAGCGTGCTCTCCGCTGAGAACGTGGCGGGCCGCATAGCCGAGCAGGTACGCCCTAGGGAAGAAGAGGAGCAGCAGCCTGTGGCGCAGACCCCCGCGCTCGCTCCGCTACCCCTCCCGGATGGCGCCACCGACGAGCAGACCGGGGTGCGCGTGGTGGGCTCGAGCGGCATCCTGACCCGCCTTGCCCGATGCTGCACGCCGATGCCGGGCGACGATATAGTCGGGTACGTCTCGCTCGGGCGCGGTGTCGTGGTTCATTCCGCGGGTTGCGTGAACGCCAGGGCGCTTCAGGCGAGGGACCCGGAGCGCTTCGTGGAGGTCGAGTGGAGCGGGGGGCCGGACAAGCTCTTCGCCGTCGAGCTGCTCGTCGAGGCGCTCGACAGGATGCACCTCCTCAAGGACATCACGTCCACCATCTCGGACGCCGGGGTGAATATACTTTCGGCGCGGGTGGACACCATCGAGGACAGGACGGCCCTAAGCAAGTTCGCGTTCAAGGCGGCAAGCGTGCAGCACGTCGAGGAGGTAATACGCAAGATCCGGAGCATCCCCGACGTCTACGACGTCTACCGGGTCTCCCGCGACGGCACGCCCCTGGAGCGCTAGCGAATTGGTGCTGAGCGAGATCGAACAAGTCACCGTCTCAATGGACGGCTTCGACGTCAACTCCTACGTCGTCCATGCCCCCGAAGGCGATGTCATTGTGGACGCTGGAGCCGAGCCCGAGAAGATCCTGGACGCCACCCGCGCTCCTGTTGCGGCGATCCTCGTGACGCACGGTCACGCCGACCATGTGAACGCCCTGGAGTTTGTGCGAAGGCAGACGGGAGCTCCCGTGTACATGCACCCGGCCGACGCCGAGGGGAAGGTGGAGGGCTATGAGCCGCTCGAAGACGGACGGGTGCTCGACCTCGCCGGGCTCGGCATCAGGGTGTTCCATACGCCGGGGCACTCTCCCGGGTCGGTGACGTTCGTCGTGGGCGACGACCAGATCGTAGGCGACCTTATCCTGCCCGGGAGCGTGGGCCGGACGGACATCCCGGGCGCTTCGTGGGAGGAGATCGAAGAGTCTATCCGCAGGGTGATGCCGCTGTGGGAGGAAGGCACGCGCCTGTACGCCGGCCACGGCCCCGTCCTCACGGCCGCCGAAGAACTGAGAACGAACCCTTACCTCCCGCCGGGTTTCTCGTGACGGACTTCCGCGGACCGAGGGGTACCTACGACGTCTTTCAGGCGGGCAGGGAACCGCACGAACGGCCGGAGCTGTGGACTTTCGTCGAGGACAGGGCGCGCGAACTCTTCGCCCGTTACAACTATTCCGAGGTCCGCACGCCGATCTTTGAGGAGGCGCGCCTCTTTGCGAGGACGGCAGGGGAGGGCTCGGACATCGTGGTTCAGAAGGAGATGTTTACCTTTCTGGACAAGGGCGAGAGGGAGATGGCGCTCAGGCCCGAGGGCACACCGGGAGCTGTCCGGGCTTACATCGAGCACAGCCTGTACAAGCTCGCGCAGCCGATAAAGCTGTTCTACATCGGCCCGATGTTTCGCCAGGAGCGCCAGCAGAGGGGCCGCTACAGGCAGCACACCCAGATCGGGGTGGAGGTTCTTGGTACATCGGATCCGCTGGTGGACGTAGAGGTGATCTCACTCCTCTACGCCATCCACAGGGCAGTCGGCGTGAGTGACGAGATCGTCCACCTGAACAACCTGGGCGACGCGCAGACGAAGCAGGTTTACGTTCCCGAACTCCGCGCCTACCTCCAGAGGCACAGCGACGAACTCGACCCCCACTCCCTGGCTCGCATGGACACGAATCCCTTGCGCACCTTCGACTCCAAGCACAAGGGGACCCAGGCGGTGCTGGCGGAGGCGCCGAGGATCACCTCGTTCCTGAGCGAGGAGGCTTCCGCGCACCTCGCCGCCGTATGCGAGGGACTGGAGGTGCTTGGCGTCCCTTACGAGATCGACGACGGGCTCGTGCGCGGCCTCGACTACTACACGATGACCGTGTTCGAGGCAAAGAGCAGCGCCCTCGGGGCGCAGGACACCGTCGGGGCCGGCGGTCGCTACAACGGCCTCATCTCGGACCTCGGTGGGCCCGACCTCGGAGGCATTGGTTTCGGCTCCGGCGTCGAGCGGATGCTTCTCGCCGCCGCTTCGCAGGAGAAGCAGGCCGGCCTAGACGTGTTCTTCATTACACTCTCGCCGGGGGCCCGTATCACCGCGATCAAGCTTGCCGGCGTCCTGCGCGATGAGGGGATCTCCGCCGACCTCGACTTTGGGGGGCGTGGTCTGCGGGCGCAGTTCAAGCAGGCCGACCGCGTCGGGGCGTCGTACGCGGTCATACTCGGCGAAGACGAACTCGCCAAGGGCGAGGCCACGGTTCGGGACATGGCTTCGGGAGTGGAGCGAACGGTACCTGTTAGTGACGGGGCCAAAGATCTGCTCCGGGCCGTGGCCCGCTAAGCGTTGGTGTATCTGCCGGCGCTCCTGATCTCCGCCCTTCGTAACTCTTCCCAGACGGTCGTTCTCACCGGATCGGGCATCTCCGCCGAGAGCGGCGTTCCGACCTTTAGAGAGACCCAAACCGGCCTGTGGGCGCGCTTCGATCCCCAAAAACTCGCGACACCGGAGGCGTTCGCCGGCGATCCCAAACTCGTCTGGGACTGGTACGCGTGGTGGCGCAAGCTCGTTGCGGAAGCTCATCCGAACCCTGGACACCTGGCTATTGCGGAACTCCAGCGGCTCCTCCCGAAGCTCACCTTCGCGACCCAGAACGTAGACGGCCTGCACCAACGGGCTGGCAGCCGTAACGTGATCGAGCTGCACGGCAACATCAACCGTACTAGGTGCTCGGTGGAGGATATGGAGGTCCAGGACTACGAAGAGAGGAGGTCGCCACCCGTGTGTCCGTCTTGCGGGGCTCCTCTCAGGCCCGACGTGGTGTGGTTCGGCGAGATGCTGCCACCCGAAGCGATGGAGGCGGCTTCCGAGGCCACGCGTGGAGCGGATGTTTTCCTCTCCGTCGGTACTTCCAGTCTCGTTTATCCTGCCGCCGCGCTTCCCTTCGAGGCACTCGAAAGCGGTACCAAGCTCGTGGAGATCAATCCCGGAGAGACCCCGCTTACACCGCATGCAGAGTTTGCGCTGCGCGGACCTGCGGGGGATGTTTTGCCGCGCCTGATCCGGGAACTCACAAAGTGGCCGTTTTCACGTTCGGAGATAGCCTTCTGCGTATAGTTCGGACGTCCGCTATCGAGAGGAGCACTAATCATGCCGGTAGAAGACTTGCGCCAGAGCCCGATGATGGCCCACATGCTCGACGCGCTGGACAACCGCGAGGACATAGGCCACTACGGCCGACTCGTCTTCGCCATGATCGGCCGCCACTTCGTCTCGAACGATGAGCTCGTGGCGCTTTTGACGAAGGACCACGATGCGGACGAGCGGGAGATCAGAGCAATGGTGCAGCAGGTTGAAGACAAGGGGTACAGCCCGCCCAGGCGAGAGAAGATCCTGGAGTTCCAGCAGCAGCAGGACTTCCAGATCTGCCCCCACCCCGACGATCCTGATGCATGCAACGTGTACAACGAACTGCAGTTTCCCGATGAGGTCTACGAGAGTATCCAGCAGTACCAGGAGCAGAGAGAAACCTCGTAAGCCTAAAGCGATATGCAGAGGTCTTGACCTCTGCATATCGCGCATTTCAACAAGGATCAGACGCTTCTTCCAACGCATCCAACGCGACCGTTAGCTCGGCTACACGGGACCCTTGGCACAGTTAGTAGTTACTAATATTCTAATGTCAAGACATTTGAACGCTACGAGAGGATTTTAGGAATAGGTGGCTGATCAGACGTCTGGGGTTTTGGCCGGTGTGAGGCTGGATCATTCGAGTCCGGTACCTCTTTACCACCAGGCGGCACAGGCACTCGAGCGGGCCATAGAAGACGGACGGCTGCCGCGGGGTAGCAAGCTGGA
>JBKPOM010000250.1:0-10053 GCA_046733115.1 Actinomycetota bacterium
CTCGGGAACGATGTACCTGGCGCACATCCACCCCGGAACCTGCGCCGAAGAAGAAGAAGAAGGCGGAGCAGAACACGGCCACTCCCACCACGAGCACGGGGCATCTGAGGAGATCGAATACCCCCTCACACCGGTAGAGCCGGATGCAGAAGGGAACGGGACGAGCACTACAGTGCTCCACCATGTCACGCTCGAAGGGTTGTTCTCAGGCGAACCCAAGCACGTCAACGTACACAAGCCCGGCCCCGGGGAGCCGCCGCCGGTGACCTGCGCCGACCTCAACGAAGCGCTCTAGCGTACGTGGGTACTAGGGTCTTATTAACCCTTCCATCTGGCTTTGCGGGAGTACCACAGCAGCTGTTCTGCTCTCTTGGAGGCTGCATCGCGTCACCCGCTACGAAACAGAGACCACCACTCTCTCGCAGGAGAAGATAGAGGACGAACTGGCGCATAAGCGCCGGTTTGGCAACTACGTGGTAGGACCCTCGCACCCGGAGGACTCCTTGCCTCGGGAAGCTGGGATAATACGGTGCGCTTGTGGAATGTGGCAACCGGCAAACAGCATGGTGAACCGCTCGGTCACAACAGAGAGGTGTGGGATGTGGAAGTTGAGTCATTGATTGCCGACGCTTGCAGAATTGCGAACCGCAACCTATGCCGAGATGAATGGAGCAGGTTTGTCGCACGAGGGTTCGACTACGCGCGCACCTGCTCGAGTCTCCCGGCCGGCGAAGGCGCTACATGAAAGCGAGGGGAGGGCTCGGCATGGGTTGAACATTTTGGCTTATCGGAGGAAGAGTCAGCTTGTACCTCTCGGTCATAAGAGAAGAGGCACGGCGGGGACTGGTGGATGTGGCGATCGGTTCTCGCGTCGTAGAGGCTCCCTAAAGGAGGAGAGAGATGAGAAGGACGGTACTGCTACTGGCGACGATGGCTCTAGCCATCGCGCTGTCCTGTGGGGTGGCACAAGCCATCATAGAACCATACATCATAAACGGCGAGCCCGACGGGGGGCCTAAAGCCCACCCCTACGCGGGAGCGCTAGTTACGAAGGTCGAAGGACAACTCCAATATTTCTGCTCGGGGGCCCTCATCTCTCCTAAAGTCTTTCTTACCGCAGGCCATTGCACGGATGCTGTGAAAGGAAAGGTATTTCCGAAGGGCTCGCCTACTTACGTCACTTTCGATCCAACCTTTGAGCCGGGCTCTTCAGAGTTAATAAAGGGAACTCCCTTCACCCACCCGAAAGCGTGTAATCCGAACCCCCCGATCAATGATCCAAGCTGCGCGCCCCCGCCAGGACTTCCTGGGTTCCCTCCTGATATCCCCCGCTATGATGTAGGGGTAGTCGTCCTAAACGAGCCGGTTAGGATGGCTACCTACGGTGCCCTGCCGGATGCGGGTCTGGTCGACACCCTCGAGAAAGGCCAACGCTTCACCACCGTGGGCTACGGCCGGCGTACATTCGACCTCGGCGGCGAACGCGACAGGGCCACGGTTAGGCTCCTCAACTCAAACCCCCCCGTCGGCGCCATGTTCGTGAGGACCACGGGCTTCCGCGGCATAGGGCGAGGCGGAAAGGGTGCTTGTTCGGGGGATTCGGGCGGGCCGCTGTTCCTGCCGAACCAGGCAACCATCGTGGGCGTTACCTCGTTTGGCCCCGTAAATCCGATTACGAGCCTGTGCGGGCAACCCGCCTACTACCAAAGGGTGGACCTACCACAAGTCTTAAGGTGGATCCGTTCGTTCTAAACTAGGTTCGCTCGCCCCTTACGGGGACTCACGAAGGGCTTAGAGCTAGTGGGGCCGGGGCTTCTAGGGCCCTCGGCCCTTCTCTTGATTTACGAAGCCAGTGCTCGAAGATGGACGAAGGCAGGAACGCGACGGTGGTGGAGGCGTGAGGTAGCGTTGAAGGACGCGATGGGAGAATACTTTGTTCCCGAAGAGCTCGGACAATACCCCGCCTGGATGCGCCTCAACGATCAGCTGGGCTGGTACGCCCGAAAGAGCGCAGACAACCAGCGCCGCTAGAAGCAGATCAAAGCCGCCCAGCTCGTCCTGGCGGCCTCCATACCGGTCTTCCCGCTGCGGTCAATCTCCGCCAACTTATCGGTCCACAGCTGGGCTTCCCTACCCGGGTCACAGCGCATGTTGCCGCTCCAGCTCGATCATGGCGTCGAGGTCGGCGCGCAATCGCTCCGGGTCTTTGAGGATGCCGGATACCGCGCCCCACACCACGGACTCCAACTGCTCGGCCCGGTAGTACTTGCCGCCAGTACACGCTTTTTCTTGCTGTATTGGCGGCGCTTGGGGCAGTGGTAGTAACGGTACCTTTTACCCCCCATCTTCGGGTCCGATGTGGTGTGAGTGCTCATCCTGTAGCTGCACTCACCACAGTAGAAGATGCCGCGGGATAGTTGCCAGATGCGATCCCCGTTCGCGCTCGGGCGCCGGTTGTCATTGATGGCCGTGCGAGCCGCGTCGACCCACCCACGAGGGATCCCGGCTTCGGGCACGGGCACGGCGATCCACTCTTCCCGTGCCCTGGGAGTACGCTTGGTCTGTCTCTTGTATTCTTTGCCATTGCCTCCGATGACGGAGGTGTGCGTAGTTACCGTTTTCCTGCGATTGAACCACCAGACTCCGTAGCAGCGTTCAGGGTCCAAGCGGGCGAGCACCTCCGGCGCTACGAGTTCCGCAACCTCCTTGTAGGTGTGGGGCTTGCACACATCGTCGCCGATGAAGGTGCGCATGATGGTCGTCGACCAAACTTTCTTGCCTGTTGGGGTCCACACTCCCTCTGCAGCGAGGGCTTTCAGGATTCCGCGCAGCGACCGGCCCTCGACTCCTGCCATGTAGAAGATGCGCTTGACCACCCGCATTTTCTCCTCGTCTATCTCGTAGCCGTCCCGCGCGGTATTCAACCGGAAGCCGTAATTCACTGAGGTACCCGCGATGATCTTGCCCTCTCTGGCCTTCTTGAGCTTGCCCCGGCGGGTACGCTCAGCCGTCTTGGCCCTCTCGAACTTGGCGAGCTGGTCAAGGATGCCGTCAGTTAACTCACCTTCGGGGGTGTCGTCTCCACGCTCGTTTAAAGCACGGAGCCTGGTCCCGTACTCTTCGAACTTCCGCCTCAGCAGGTAGTGATAAGCTGGCTCGCGGGCGAAGTGGTCCCTATCTTGAGCGAGCAGCACCGATACCCCGCTGGCAGCAACCAGGTCCCTCACCCGATCCATACCCGGCCGCTGTAGGTATGCTCCACTCTGGCCTGGGTCCACTACCTCTTCCAGGACCTCGTATCCCTCTTGGGCGGTGTACTCTCTGAGCGCCTCTAGTTGCTGGGCGAGGGAGTAGCCACTCCTTGCTTGCTCGTCGGTGGAGAGGCGGGCGTAGAGGATAGCCCGCTTGGGGCTGTCGGTGCTGGGCATTACCTACTCCCCTCTCCCTTGGTCATTGTCTCCTCCACCTTAGACTCCGGGTCGTCGGTCTGCCCTAAGTACTTAGTGCGCTGCCTGCCTCCTTCTCGGAAATGGAAGTACCAGTACGGTCCTCGCTCGGTCAGCCCACCGTCCTTGCGCCTGTAGGCACGCTTCTCAAGCTGGAGGATTCCGTTACGGTAGTTGCGGCGCTCCACCACGGTGCTCAGTGGTTGATGGGCCAATTGCTGCCTCCTGTGGTTTATGGCTTGTTGTAGGTGGTCTAGTTGCTGGGTATTCGCTTGGTTGATGAGAGAGATGATGGCATCTATATTCATGTGCATGCACATAGTATAAAGCATCTACCGCGGGATATCAACACCGTTTGTTGTGTGCCAATGAGTCGTGCCCCACTAAGATAGTGGAAGGATGAACCACTCGTCCGGGGCGTATAGTAGCAGCCTCGGCCCTTTCTCTTCTTGCCCCTATTCACGAACGTAGGAGAAGTGGATTTCGACGAAGTTCGCCCTACTTCTCCGCCCGGTAGGTTGAGCGTTCGGGGCTCGGATCGGCGTAGGTTAGTTACCGATAGCGAAAAGATCAAAAAAGGCCGCACACCTCCCAAATTTATCGCCGATCCATCCAAAATTCATCGGGAATTCATCGGCCTGTGCTTTTCTGAGGGCTCGTAGGCGCATCCGTGCGCTGCGAGAGAAGGGCAAGCCTGCCATGAGGCGGGTGCCCGCAAAGCCCAAAAGGGGCCTCGTAAGTATGGGAGGTAGCTGGGCTGCCAAGCAGAGCGGTGGGGCAACAAAGAGCTCCGCCCCAACACAGAGACAGAAAGAGAGAAGGGAGGGGGCGGATGCGCCCCAGTAGTATCGATATCTTCTACCCTACTCAGCAGAGGCGCCAAGCTGGTAGCCTTCTTCTTTTGGACGCTGCGCCTGGTTTAGGGGGGTCCGTGAGGCAGATGAGTTGAACCTTCCCAGGGAGTAGTTGCCATGGCAGACGTCTTCATCTCCTACGCCCGAGAGGACCAACGGTTCCTCCGTGGGCTCCAAGATGCCCTCGAAGAACACGATCGCGAGACCTGGATCGACTGGAAGGACATCCCCCTCACCGCCAAGTGGAAGGAAGAGGTCTTCTCCGCCATCGACAACGCCGACTCCTTCGCCGCCGTCATAAGTCCTGACTTCATCGTCTCCAAGCCCTGCCAAGAAGAGCTCGATCACGCCGCCCACGACAACAAGCGCATGGTGCCCCTCTGGCACCGCGACGTGGCCGATGAGGAAGTGCCCCCCGACCTGGCAGCCCACCAGTACGTCTTCTTGCGCGAGGACGACGATTTCGAGGAAGCTTTAGAGCGCTTGCTTGAGGCACTGGACACGGACATGGAGTGGGTGCACGATCATACGCGGCTGCTGGTGCGTGCCAATGAGTGGGACACCAAAGGGCACGATAGCAGCATGCTGCTGCGCGGGAGCGAGCTGAGGGAGGCCGAGGAGTGGCAAGCGCGGGCAGCAGAGAAGGAGCCCAAGCCGACGCCTTTGCAGAGCGAGTACATCCTGGCCAGCCACAGGGCTGCCAGCAGGCGTTACCGGGCAACGATGGGGGTTATGGGGCTTGCGGCGGTGTTCTTCGTGGTGCTGGCGGTCACGAGCTTATGGCAATGGGGGAGGCCCGCTCCAATGCCCAGGAAGCGCGGGCGAATGCTCAGGAAGCCCAGTTGAATGCTCAGAAAGCCGAGTTGCGGGCCAATTAGGCGTTAACAGCCTTGTCTCGCCAATTGGTTGCGCAATCCACAGAGTTTGAACTGCAGGAGAGCCAGCCCGAGACCTCGCTCCTTCTCAACTTAGACGCCCTGCGAAGGGCACCGGGCCCGGTCAAGGCAGAAGCTCGCTTTGCCCTGCTGGACAAGCTCAATCGGCCATACCACATTTCCACCCAACTTACCGGGCACACCGACGCCGTGAATGACGTGGCGTTCAGTCCGGACGGCAAACTCCTTGCCTCGGTTAGCGGCGATGAGTCGAATGGCGATAATACGGTGCGCCTGTGGGATGTGCCGAGCGGAGACCTGCATGTTGACCCACTCACCGGCCACACCAAGGGCGTAACAGATGTGGATTTCAGTCCAAACGGCAAACTGCTTGCCTCCGCCGGTAGGGATAAAACGGTGCGCTTGTGGGATGTGGCCACAGGCAAACAGCACGGTGAGCCGCTCAAGGGCCACACCGGCGTCGGGGTGGGCAACGTGGCGTTCAGTCCGGACGGCAAACTACTGGCCTCGGCTGGCTGGGATGGAACGGTGCGTTTGTGGGATGTAGCGAACGGCAAGCCGCATGGAGAGCCGCTCAAGGGTCACACCGGCCTCTATGCGCTCGACGTGGCGTTCAGTCCGGACGGCGAACTGCTGGCCAGCACCGGCGCCGATACGACGGTGCGCTTGTGGGATGTGGATAGCGGCAAGCCGCGAGGAGTTATCAAAAGCTGAATATAGAAGCTCCGTCGGAACAGCGTTCGACTATGTGCGCACCTGTCCAACTCTCCCAGCTGGCTAGGGCGTTACCGGCCACACCGACGTGGTGAGCGCGGTGGCGTTTAGTCCGGACGGCAAGCTCCTCGCCTCGGGCAACGCCGATAAAACGGTGCGCTTGTGGGATGTAGCGAGTGGTAAACCGCACGGTCAGCCGCTCACCGGCCACACCAACTGGGTGATCGATGTGGAGTTCAGTCCGGACGGCAAACTGCTCGCCTCGGCCAGCTACGATAATACGGCGCGCCTGTGGGATGCGGCAGGCGGCAAAGCGCGAGTTATCGAAAGCTGGGAGCCTTGAAGGCCGCTATCCCCCAAAGGCTACCGAAACGTTCCGAAAAGCCCCCCACGAGGCCAGGTTCGCACAAGGAACACCGAGCAAGAGGGGGCTTTTGCGCGTAACCCGTCGAGCAGCAAGCGAGACGAGGAGGTCAGGGTTTTGGCGAGCGAGTCCCCGGAAAGATTGGAGCAACTGCGCGAGCGTTTCCTACAGGCGCTTAGCGATCTCACGAGCGGCGGGGCCGAAGAAGGGAAGCCTGCTGTGGTCTCGGAGGTCGCCTGGGGGGCGGGCCTGGTCCCGGAGGGGGACCCCGACGACAGGGCATCGAGCGAGAGGCTGGCCGCCGAGCTAATGGAGGCAGGGTACGCCTCGGCGGAGGCGGGTTCGAGCGGCTTCTTGGCCATAACGTCCGAAGGGGAGCGGGCCGTCGGGGGTTCGTACATGTTCTCGCGGACTTCTTATAGCGTTGTGCAGTGATATTGGACCTATGGCTGCTTCGCAGGCCTGGCGGGGGCATCTCGGGCGTTCCGAAGCTTACGGCGCGCTATGCATAAAGCAGACATCGCAGGGGTGCTCCAATTTCATTGACTACCGCTTTAGAACCCCATACAGGCGAAGTTCCGAGAGAGCTCCTTCCACGCACTTAGATGGATAAGGCAAGAGAAGAGGTGGGGGCTCTAGGGCGCCCCCGAGCCTCCACCTCCACAGCTTATCTCTGCGGCCTCGCGAAGAGCGCCCACCAATACCGCTCGCCCGAAGCCCCGGAGTTGCTCCCGAAGCCCACGTCCTGTTACAACCGACGTCCGTGTCGCACGCGATCCGCATGCCTCAGGATGCGGGCGTGCCGATCGGGTGAATGACCTTAGTGTACGGCTCTTCTTCGCCCTCGACGTACCACTTCGCCCAGATGCGGTGCTGCTCGTCTAGGTCCAAGCTGAGCCAGTTCCGCGCCGGAACGAACCGCTGGTTGCTGAAGGGGAACTTCATCGTTCGCGCGGTGATGCCGCGGTCTACCTCTTCCACGACGTCGCCCATTACCTTCTCCATCGCGTAAACGACCATTCCCGGTGGCGGCGGGTACCGATACCCGAGGAGATGAGCTGGTTGATCACGTTTTCTTCTTCGTGTGCGAAACCGTCTCGCGCCGATTGGATGTAGCCGAGCGCCGCGACGTGCACGTCTCCGGAGACGATCGTCACGCGACAACCGCTCTCTTTGGAGAAGTTCAACAAACGGTGAACGAGGCGCAGTCGTTCCTCCTGGTGCGTGCGGCTTAACCACTGGTCCTTGAAATCGTCTTCAAGCTCTTGTTGCCCGGGGAGAACCCCGAACACCGCTTCGATTAGGTTCGCGTTGACGTAGACGACCGGGATGCTGGACACCACCAACAGGTGCATGCAACCTTCCAGCCCTTTGCGCATCCAGTCTTGCAGCGCGTCCCATGCTTTGAGGCTCATCACCCGTTTCTGTGTGCGCTCGGAGCGCATGTCGAGCACCGCAATGGCAAGCTCCCCGATGCGGTAAGCGTAGCTGAAATTTTCTTCGCTCGGATCAGACAGCATTCCCGGTGGCAGGCCCGCTTCGTTCGATTGCAGCTGGAACAAACGAAAATGCTCGCATGCTCGTTCGTAAATTCCTCGGAAGATCGCGCTATCCTGCTGCTCCTGCAGATACGATCCCCAACCGTCGAAGATGTCGTGGTCGTCCCACATCATCAGCGACGGCACCGAGCTCATCACCTCCGCCAGCTCCGACTGGCTCCATCTCTGGCGGTACAGGTCGAAATAGAAATCCTCAACCGCCGTCCGCATCCCCTCGGTAAACTCCGCTCGACCCCAGTCCGCGAACAGGTCAAAGGACCCATCCAACCAGCTTCTAAGGGGTGGCACGACGTCCCACACTGAGTCCGCGTACACCTGATCGCCGCCCGAAAGCATCAGGTGGAATGGTTCTTTTTGGTGTCGGATCGCGAGTGCCTTCCACATCGCGTTTTTGTCCTTCACGCTTTTCATCTCCTTGAGGCTGGAGAAGCCAGCGCAGGACTCGTAGGCGATGCGGGGCGGTTTTCCTTTCCTCGACACGTTGTAGCTATACTTCGTGCCATAGCCTAAGGTGTAGCCGATCGTTTGCTCGTTATCCTGCCGTTCTACGCTCCAGTCGAAGCGCCAGACCTCGAAGTCATCGAACGACTTTAAACGGACTCGTTCGGGGGTGGCCCGATCTTTGCCGTCCTGGTCCTCGTCTTCGACGAACCACGTCATCTCGGGAGGAGTGTCTCCAGCGGTAGTGACGACGAGCGCGCAGATGCACCACTTGCCGTTCTCTGAGCCCCGAAACGCCAAAATGGGACCGACAACTAGAGTCATTGCTTCGATGTCGCCTTTCCAGCGTGGTACCACCGACCCCTGCATAGACGCCTACAGCGTTTCCCAGTGTAATCCACCCACGTGAGATTAGCGACGCACAACGCTTGTTCGGAGCAGCTCCACAAGCGTCCACGAAGCTATGGCTGGCGTGGGTCAATATCATTGCAAACCGCTATGTTCCGATTATCCAGAGTCACACCTCTGGGTAGAATACCCAGACGCAAGGTGCGGTGCCGCATAGATGCAACCGGGCTAACAGGAAACGGGCGATTCCGTCGGTCGACCGATCTGCCCAGAAAGGGCAAACGCTGTGCGTAGGGAAGGTGTGGAAGAGGTGAACTTCCAGGGAGCGGGTCCTACCAGGCCGGTACTGTTGGTCGTCGAGGATAACCCCGACGCCCCCGAGATGATCGCGCGCGAACTCCGCAAGCGCTACGGCGCGGACTACCGGATCGCGTGCGAGGGCTCGACGGAGGCGGGCATGAGGAGGCTACGGGAATGCGAGGCGGCGGGCGAGGACGTGGCGCTCGTGCTCGCCGACCAGTGGATGCCGCAGATGACGGGGTCCGAGTTTCTGGCCCGGGTCCGCCTACCTCTACCCGGACGCCAAGCGGGCGTTGCTCGTATCGCAGGGGGACAGCACCATAAGGGAACCCCTCCTGCGCGCGACGGCGCTCGGGGAGATCGACTACTACGTGGTCAAGCCCTGGCGCTCCCCCGACGAGGCGTTCCACAGGGTCGTAACGGAGTTCCTGGACGAGTGGACGAGCGTGCACCGCCCCGGCTTCGTGGCGCTGCGCGTCGTCGGCGAGAGGTGGTCGGCGCGATCGCACGAGATCAGGGACCTGTGGTCGCGCAGCGGGGTGCCGCTGGAGTTTCATGCGGCGGACTCGGAGGAGGGTCGGCGGCTCCTCGGCCGGTGGGGCGTGGGCCCGGATCGGCTGCCCGTGGTCGTAATCTTCGACCAACTTGCGCTCGCCGATCCTTCCAACGCTGAGATGGTCGACGCCTTCGCCCGGAGCGTTCCCTTCGGGGTGAACATAACGCCGGATCAACAGAGCTTCGACCTCGTGATCGTCGGGGCAGGCCCCGCGGGGCTGGCCGCCGCCGTCTACGGCGCCTCCGAGGGTCTCGACACCCTGGTCGTGGAAGCGGAAACGTTCGGCGGCCAGGCGGGCACCAGCTCGCTGATCCGGAACTACCTCGGCTTCTCGCGCGGGATAAGCGGCCAGGAGCTGGCCGCGCAAGCCTACACGCAGGCGTGGCTGTTCGGCGCTTCGTTCGACTTCGCGCGCCAGGCGACGGGGCTGCGCCGCGCCGAAGACGAGTTTCTGGTCGCGCTTTCGGATGGAACCGAAGTGAGGGGTAGGACCGTGCTGATAGCCACCGGCGTCTCCTATCGCCGCCTGGAAGTGCCGGCCCTCGAGCCGTTGCAGGGCGCGGGCGTCTTCTACG
>JBKPOM010000251.1:0-18015 GCA_046733115.1 Actinomycetota bacterium
GGCCTCTACGAGGACACCATCTTCGTTATCTACGGCGACCACGGTGAGGCTTTCGGCGAGCACGGCGTCTATCATCACGACGGCGTGATCTGGGAGGAGGGCTTGAGAATCCCCTTGATCGTCCACGACCCGCAGCGCTTCGACGGCGGCGAGCGCCTCCCAGGACCGGCGCACCACCTGGATCTGGCCCCGACCATAGTGGACATGCTCGGCTACGAGGTGCTCGACGGCGAGTACCCGGGACGCACCTTGTTCAGCCTGCCCGAGGATCGCACCCTGTTCTTCGGCTGCAGGCCCGACCTGCTGAGCGCGGCGAGGATCCAGGGGCAGCAGAAGTACATCTACCACTTCGGCAACCAGCAAGAAGAGTACTACGACCTGAAGAAGGATCCCCTCGAGAAGAACAACCTCATCGGCAAGGTCGGCAAGAGGGGGCTTGAGCGATTCCGCTCCGAAGTCTTGGCGTGGCACGCCGAAGCCACTGCCGCCTACCCACAGCCGGGTCGCTCGTAGTCGAGTCATGCGGCCAGGTGCCCCGCGCACCTCTATTTACCCAACGTCGGGGAAGGGTGGTTCTCGGAACTTCGCTCTAACGGCGTTCTACGAAGTTGAGGGTGCGTGGTGTGGGGTGTTCGGCGGCTCTCCCACTTCTGGGGTTGTAGACCGATCCATGTATAGTGGGGGAGCGTTAGGACGCGACAGGCAACGGGTGTATCTATGGACGATTTGTCGCTAACCGAAGTGAGGCGTTTGGTGGACGCTGCGAACGCGCTACGCCGGCAGAGCGACGCATCGGGCAGCGCGGCGGGGTCGGACGGTCGCCGCGCCGAGCGGAGGCTCGATGCCCTTTTTAAGACCGGCCGCACGTTGGCGGTCTACGGCACGCTCGCTCCTGGCCATCCCAACCATCACATACTCGCGCCCTTGGGGGCGAGTGGACGGAGGGCCTGATCGAGGGGGATTTACTTGAGTTGGGATGGGGCGCGGACCTCGGTTACCCCGGGTTCCGCCCTCGGGTCGGGGGAGATGTCGTGGCGGTACAGGTGTTGACTGCCTCCCCATTGGCGAGCGCTTGGCCCGACCTCGACCGCTTCGAGGGCCCGGGGTATCGGCGCATCTTGGTGCCGGTGTTCGGCACGGAGATGGGCCCCGGGCAGGCGGGCGAGCGGCGGCTGCACACGGTCGCCAACCTCTATGCCCCGATCGAAGCCGATCCCGGTGCGGACGCGTTCTAACGTTTCGCTACAGCTGATGAGCGGTCCATGAGAGCGGCGCCCGAGGCGCTGCATCTTACCTGTTCCGCTCCGAGTCGTGGCCCTAGCCACCTTCGTCCCCCAGCTTGTCCCCCAGGTCCATCAGGTCCAGGGTGAGCGCCCCCGCACGCAGCTCATCCATCATCGCCGCTTCGTCGGCCTCCTGCCTCCTCCAGGATGAGGCCCGCGGCGGCGACGTCCCAGGCGTGGATGCCGCGCTCGTAGTACGCGTCGAGCTGCCCGGCGGCGACGTAGCAGAGGTCGAGCGCGGCCGACCCGAGCCGCCTCATGCCCTGCGCGCGCACAGAGACTCTTCCGAAGAGATCCACGGCCGCAGGCACCTCATCGCGGTCGTAAGGGAAACCGGTGACCACCAGCGCCCGCACGAGCTCTTCCGTGTCAGACACGCTTATATTCTCACCGTTCAGTCTGGCACCTTGGCCACGCTCGGCGACGAACGTCTCCTCCCCTATCGGGTCTCGTGCACGACGCCGAGCACGACCTCGCCGGTCTTTTCTGGCGCTATGGAGACGGCGAACACGGGGAAGCCGTGGGCGAAGTTCGTGGTGCCGTCGAGAGGATCGACGATCCAACGCGCGTCCTCGTCGCCGGCAGTCTCACCACCCTCCTCGCCGAGCACGCCGTAGGGAGGATAAGCCCCGAGCAGCACTCCCCTGATGACCTCCTCGACCCGCTCGTCCGTCTCCGTGACGAGGTCGACCTCGCCCTTGTACTCGATCTCGGGACGCACCCCGAAACCGTCGCGCAGCACACCGCCGGCCCTGCGGGCCGCCTCCAGCGCCACCTCCAACTCTTTTTCCAAGACCCAGGGCTCCTTCCGTATGGATAAGCTTTGTATCGTATTGGTACTCGATGGGAGAGACGATTAATTCTGGGCACGACCCCCACGAGCACCTTGCCGCGCAACAACGGAAAACTTCAGCAGGCCTGTACGAAGATGCTATCTCGAAAGAGGAAGGAGGGACTGCTTGCGCGACCTGATCGTCCGACGCTACGAACCGGAAGATTACGAGGCTGTTCACCGCATCCACTCCTCCCCGCGGGGATGGCCGGAACTCTCGGGGTACCGTTCTCCTCGGCGCAGGAAGTACGCGAAGTGCTGGCCCGAGAACCAGACGGCAGCTTTCCCTTAGTGGCCTGCGTGGGGGGCGAGATCGTCGGGCAGCTCACGCTCAGCGTCTACGCGAGCCCGAGGACGCGGCCATTCGGGGCACTTCGGGATAGCGGTGCGCGACGACTGGCAGGGGAAGGGCGTCAGCACCGCGTTGATGGAGGCCTGTCTGGACCTGGCCGACAACTGGCTGGGCCTAATGAGATTGGATCTCCCCGTTTACGTGGACAATGCGACGGCGATCTGGCTTTACAAAAGGTTCGGGTTCGAGATCGAAGGCACCCACAAACGTTTCGCCTTCCGCAAAGGCGAGTACGTGGACGCCTACGTCATGGCGCGTCTACGGTAATGGCCGAGCGGCGGATTGCGATTCCGAAACGGGGGAATAATGCACGAAAGGGAAGTCCAGGAAAGGAACGTAACTATGGCCCAGTGTGAAGTCTGCGGTAACGAATACGACAAGGCGTTTCAGGTGAGTATGCCCGGTGAGGATTCGCGCACCTTCGACAGCTTCGAGTGCGCGATCCACGCCCTCGCCCCCACCTGCGAGTACTGCAACGTCAAGGTGATCGGCCACGGCGTCGAGGCGGACAGCCATTTCTACTGCTGCGCCCACTGCGCGAGCATGGCAGGCGCGGAAGGCGTCGCGGACAGAGCCTGATCTAACGGGCCGTACCCTCCGGCAGACGGCCCATCGCGGCGCGCAACCCGAAGTTTCCCGGCAGGTTCGAGGAGAAACGACGCACGCCGAAGGTCTTGTGGGCGTCGAGTCTTACCCCGCGCCCGGCGAGGCGCGGGAAGATGGCACGTGCGGCGAAGATAGGGTCCTCCCCCTTAAGGCGGACGAGGCCCTTGCGTCTGCGCAGCCGCTCCTCGCTAGTGGCGTAGAGGCTGGCTTCTCCGGCTCCGGCGCAGCAGATGGCCATCCTGTGCCAGTTGAGGACGAGCGCCTCGCCGGGACGCAGCATCCGCCGCGCCGCCGGCGTCAGGCGAACGTCGAAATCGTAGGAATCTATGTCAACATTCTACCGTAGAGGAGGTTCGCAAAACGCCCCTACACTCGCTGGGCTTCGCGGATGAAACGGTACGGGTAGACATCTTCGTGTGCGCTTGTCCCGGATAGTTCGTCCACCTGTTCGGCGGTCAGCTCCCAGCCGCTCGCGCCGAGGTTGTCTTCGAGTTGTTCGAGCGTGCGGGCGCCGATGATGGGTGATGTTACGCCGTCTTGACACAGGAGCCAGTTGAGTGAGATCTGGGCGTAGCTCCTACCGGTCTCCTCGGAGATCCTGCCGACCACGTCGAGCGAGGCCCAGTTGCGCTCCGTGGCGCGTCGCTTCCAGTGCTCTTCCATCGACTCCACAGCGCCCGCGATGCGCGAGTCCTCGGGCAGCTCCTCGCCGCGCCTGTACTTCCCGGAGAGGAAGCCCCCGCCCAGGGGACTCCAGGGGATCACCCCAATCCCCTCCTCGACGCAGACGGGCATAATCTCCCGCTCTATGTTTCGCTCGACGAGCGAGTACTGCGGCTGCAGGCAGACAAACTTCTCGAAGCCGTTAGCCTCGCTCACGTCCAGGCTCTTCATGAGCTGCCAGCCCGTGAAGTTCGAGACGCCGACGTAGCGCACCTTCCCGCTCCTGACGAGGTCCGTGAGGGTCGAGAGGGTCTCTTCCAGGGGCGTAGCCGCGTCCCAACAATGGACCTCGTAGAGGTCTATAAAGTCCGTGCCGAGGCGCCTGAGGCTGTCCTCGCACCCCTGTACGATGTGTTTACGCGAGAGGCCGACGTCGTTCGGGCCTTCTCCCATCGGGAAGCGAACCTTCGTGGCCAGGACCACGTCGTCGCGGACGCCTTCCAGCGCGCGGCCGGTGATCTCTTCGGAGAGACCATCGGAATAGACGTCTGCCGTGTCTACAAAGTTGCCCCCGGCATCGAGAAACGTTCCCATGATCTCTCTGGAGGTCCCTTCATCGGCCTCCTGCCCGAAGATCATACACCCCAGACACAGCTCCGAGACCATCAGCCCCGTGCTCCCAAGACGCCTATACTCCATACGCTGCTCCTCCCGGATCCCCACCGTCGAAAGACCATACTCTACAGCGGTTTTCGGCGATCAGCCAAAAACAAGAAGCTGACGGCTGATTTGCTGACCGCTGACGGCGCGCTGGCTACGTGCCCCACGAGTTTGGTAGGATGGGTTGGTCCAAGGTCTGGAGGAAGCAAGATGCAAGGTTCGGATGCGGGAAGGTTGCGCGATTCTCGCGTGCCGCGCATCCATCCGGCAGCGGCCCTAATCTTTTGGGCCGCCGGCGCGCTGGTATTCGCGTACTTGCCGCAAGGCTCGGAGTCGAAGTCCTTGATTGCCACGGTCTTCTCCCTCTCTGCGGCCGCCTTCGCCGCAGCGGTCTTGCTTCGGGCCGCGCCGCGCGCACAGGGCCACGAGCGGGCCTTCCTGCGGCTGATGGGGGCCGGTATGGCCTTCCGGCTTGTCGGAAACACGCTCTGGAGCGCGTCGCAGCTCTTCGATTTTCAGGTCGCCACGCCGGTGGCGCCGCAAGACATCGCTTACGCCATCTCCTACCCGTTGCTGGTGGCGGCGATGCTGCACCTCGTCGCTCTGACGACGCGTAGGATCACGCTGGTCAGCGCCCTCGACGCGGGGGCTGTGATGCTCTCGGTCGGGACGCTTACCTGGTATTTCGTCCTGGGTCCTGCGGCGGCGGAGGCCGTGCTCGAAGGCGTGCGCGACGCGGTGGTGGCCCTCTCCCAGCCCGTCTGCGACGCAGCCCTGCTCTTCCTCGGCGTCGTGGTCGCCTCGTCCCGGGTAAGGCCCCGTTTCTTGGTGTTTCTGGACGGGGGTTTCGTGGCGCTGCTGCTGGCCGACGCGGCCTACCTGGGGCTTCGCTCCGCGGGGCCCTACCAGAGCGGCAACTGGCCCGAGATGCTGTGGGCGCTCGGCGTGATCCTGCTCGGCCTAACCTCGAGGACCTCCCCCGAGGTAACCGCCGCCGAGAACACGGGACGAATACAGCCGTGGCGGGTGATCCTGTACTGGCTCGGCCCGCTCTCCCCGCCGCTGCACTTCACGATCCTGCTCCTGTGGGGCGCGTTGAACCCGCCGTTGCCCGCGTACGTGCTCGCCGGATGCGCCGCGCTCCTCCTTTACATGGCCCTGCGCATCGGGCTTGTCTCGTCGGTCAGCAAACGACTTGGCAACGAGAGAGAAGAATTGGCCCGCCAGAACGAGCAGAGCCGCCTCCTGTACGAGCTGCACGACACGGTAAAGCAGAACGTGCACGGCATCTCGCTGACGTTGCGCTCCGCCCTCGACGCCGAGCACCAGGGGACAGGGAGGGGGCACGCGAGATGTTCGAGAAGGCCCTGGTTGTTTCGAGGGGGGCTGAGTTCCGGATCTCACGCCCCTACGACGAGCTCTCCGCCCTCCGCGGCGAGAGCCCGCCGGGTGCCGGAGACTTCCTCTGCCAGCGCCTGCGGAAGTTCGAGGAGTATTTGGCGTCAAGACCCACGACGACCTCCAGGCCTCCCTCGAAGTGCTGAACCCGGCCGAAACCGCGGCCCTTATCAGGGTTGTCGTCGAGGCGTTCTGTAACGTCGCCAAGCACTCCGGCGCGAACAACCTGTACCTGGAGTCCCGCCAGGTAGGCTCGGTGCTCATCGTCCGCATCAGGGGCGACGGCCGCGGCTTCGACACCAACAACCCACAATCCGGTCTCGGCCTGCGCCACATGCGCCAGCGCATGGCCGAAGTGAACGCAGACCTGGACGTGATCTCCACCCCCAAACGCGGAACCGCAGTACAGGTGAGATTCCGCAAGCACGAAAATACTCCGCAAGCGCGACACGGCATCTTAGACACGGCATCTTAAAATAGTCTGCAGAGGCATCGACCTCACAAACAACATGCTGACAAGCGAGGGCCTTTAGGCCCGAAGCGTGCTGAAATGCCGACGTGCTGAAAGCGAAGTCCGAAGGACGCAGCATGCTAACACGAAAGGAGCCTACTCGTGACGGAGAGTGAGCCGCGGCACCCGCCGCTGGTAGAGACGAGCGGCCTCGGCAAACACTACGGGTTCGTCACGGCCGTTCGGGACCTGAGCATCTCCGTTCAGCGGGGCCAGGTCTACAGTTTCCTCGGTTCGAACGGCGCGGGCAAGACGACCACCTTGAGGATGCTGCTCGGCCTGATCAGACCTTCTTCCGGCACGGCGACCGTGCTCGGCGAGGAGCCGGGCTCCCCGCAGGGTCTGCGGTGTGTCGGTGCTCTGGTCGAGTCTCCCGCCTTCTACCCCTACCTCTCGAGCCGCGACAACTTGCGCGTGATGGCCCGCTACTGTGAGGCTCCGCCCTCGCGGGTGGACGAGGTCCTCGAGCAGGTCGAGCTCGCGGGGAGGGCAAGAGACAAGTTCAAAAAGTACTCCCTTGGCATGAAGCAGCGTCTGGGGGTGGCCGCAGCGCTCCTCAAAGATCCAGAACTACTGATACTAGACGAGCCAACGAACGGCCTCGACCCGAAGGGCATGGCCGACATGCGCGCGATCATCCGCAGGATCGGACGCGGGGAGAGGACTGTCCTGCTCTCCAGCCACCTGCTTGGGGAGGTCGAGCAGATGTGCGACAGGGTGGGTGTAATCCAGAGGGGCCGGCTCGTGATCGAGGGCACCGTGGGCGAGCTGAGGGGCAGCGGTGACATCCTGGTAAGGGTCGAGCCGCTGGAGAGGGCGCGGGAGATCGCCTCCGGGCTGGACGGCGTGAAAGGTGCACAGATAAGCGACGGCATGCTCGCGCTCGACGCCGACCCAAACCGGGCGGCCGAGGTCAACGTTGGGCTGGTCTCCGCGGGACTTCGGGTCAACGAGCTAAGGCCGGTGGAGCGCTCGCTGGAGGACGTTTTCCTGGAGATCACCGGCGGAGAGACCGTCTGATGCTCGCCAGCCTCGGCGCCGAGCTGCTCAAGATACGCAAGCGCCCGTCGACCTGGGTGCTCGCCCTGATATGGCTCGCCATCATCGTCCTGCTCAACTACACCCTGACCTACGCCCTCCTCTCCAGCGCTCCCCCTCCCTCCTTCCCCGAAGGCACCCCGAAAAAGCAGCAGGAGCAACTACAGCAGCAGCAGGAGCAGTTCCAGGAGCAGCAGCTCCGGTTCCTCTACCCCGAGAACCTGGTTCCGAACCTGATTCCCGGCTACCCTAACGTGGGAGCCCCAATAGCCCTGATCCTGGGCGCGCTCGCCGTAGGAAGCGAGTACGGCTGGTCTACGTTCAAGACGGTCCTCACCCAGCGGCCGGGCCGAACCGCGCTCTTCTTCGGCAAGCTGCTCGCCCTCGGCGTCGTACTCGCCCTGCTGGTCGTCCTGACGTTCGCCACCGCCGCAGCTTCGAGCCTCGTCGTGGCCGTGCTCGCAGGCGCACCCGTGAAAGGAGCGCCCTTGGGCGAGCTCGTCCGCGCGCTCGGCGCGGGCTTTCTAATACTGACGACCTGGGCGGCATTCGGCGCACTCCTCGCCACGCTCCTCAGGAGCACGGCGCTCTCCATCGGCATCGGCCTCGTCTACTCCTTGGTCCTCGAAACCGTCATCTTCAACCTGCCTATCAGGAACGAATCCTTCACGAACACCCGCGATTTCTTTCCCGGCCAGAACTCGTCCTCCCTCGCCGACTCCTTCTCCGAACAGGCCCCCCACCGGGTTCGCACCCCCGACGCCACCCGTCGACGCTCCACAGGCTGCGCTCGTCCTCCTCTCCTATACCGCCGCGTTCATCGTCCTCGCCGCTCTGGTATTTCGCCGCCGTGATGTGGAGTGAAGGCTACAGGTTTCAGGCTTCAGGTTTCATTTCGAGACCGTTTGAACAGGATCGCGTCAGGGCTTGCAGGCAGCACGAAGCCTCCTGCACAATCGTCATTCCCGCGGAAGCGGGAATGAAGAGTAGCGGTAGGGGGTCCGTGGGCAATGGCGGGCTCAGTCGCGCCGATTAACATCCGGGCTTGGTATCAGTAAGCAAAAAGCTGCAGCCTGAAACCTCTAGCCTATTCGTCGTGATTGCGTTCGTAGTACCGGTTCGTTATCGGCATGCGTCTATCTCTGCCGAAGGCGCGGCCCGTGACTTTTATGCCTGTGGGGGCCTGACGGCGCTTGTATTCGGCCCTGTCTACGAGTTGCACGATGCGTCTCACATCGTCCTCGTCGAAGCCGGAATCCACGATCTGGGCTATCCCCATGTCCTCTTCGATGTACGCCTCCAGGATGGGGTCGAGGACCTCGTAGGGCGGCAGAGAATCGGCATCGCGCTGGTCCTCACGCAACTCGGCGCTCGGTTCCTTGGTCAGGACGGAGTCGGGGATGACCTCGCGGTCCTTCCTCTCG
Source organism: Actinomycetota bacterium (assembly GCA_046733115.1). Taxonomy (GTDB): domain Bacteria; phylum Actinomycetota; class Rubrobacteria; order Rubrobacterales; family Rubrobacteraceae; genus Rubrobacter_D. The sequence goes on from JBKPOM010000251.1 coordinate 8,768, forward strand.
TTGAAGTGGCGCGCAACCCTGTAGACAAGGGTCTTGGGCACGTCTCTTATGACCGCGAAACCGCCCGCGGAGTCGCCGTAGAGGGTCGAGTATCCGACGCTCATCTCGCTCTTGTTTCCGGTGGACAGGACGATCCAATCGAACTTGTTGGAGAGGGCCATCAGGATGTTGCCCCTGATGCGACTCTGCAAATTTTCCTCCGTGACGTCCTCGGGTAGTCCTTTGAACGCCTCTTCCATCATCTCCCTGTAGGCGTCGAAGGCGGGGCCGATGGGGATGGTCTGGGTGTCTATCTGCAGGTTCTTGGCCAGCGCCGCAGCGTCAGTGTTGCTCAGATCCGAGGTGTAGCGACTCGGCATCAAAACGCCGGTTACGTTCTGGGGACCGAGGGCCTCGACGGCCACGGCGGCGGCCAGGGAGGAGTCGATGCCGCCCGAGAGACCGAGCACAGCCCGCGAGAACCCGTTCTTGCGAAAATAGTCCCCGAGGCCGAGCACCAACCCTTCGAGCACCTCGTCCTCCTCCGACAGAGAGGGTTCTATCCGCTGCTCGACTGGCTCCACAGTGGCCGGCTCGTGGCCGGGGACCTTTATCACCTCGGGCTCGCGCTCGGGGTTCTCCTTGCGTGGCCTGGGGTCATGGAGGCGCTGCATGAGCGACTGGTCCGGGTACAGGTCCACGAGCAGGAAGTCTTCTTTAAATTGGTCGGCCCTGGCCACGAGGCCGCCTTCGGGGTCGAAGACGACCGAGTGTCCGTCGAAGACGAGCTCGTCCTGGCCGCCAACGAGGTTGCAGAAAACGACGTAGCAGCCGTAATCCGAGGCTCGCACGCCGAGCATCCGCTCCCTGAAGGCGCCCTTGCGCCTGTGATAGGGGGAGGCCGAGATGTTGAGGAGCACACTCGCCCCGCCGAGGGCCTGCTCTCGTGCCGGCCCGCCAGGATACCAGATATCCTCGCACACGCTTACCCCGACGAGAGCGCCGCCGAGATCGACCATCGGGGCCCCCGAACCCTCCCTGAAGTAGCGGTTCTCGTCGAAGACGCCGTAGTTCGGCAGGTAATGCTTGTGGTAGCGGTGCAGTATCTTGCCGCCCGAGACCACGGCGCAGGCGTTGTAGAGGTCCGCGTCGAGGTCGACGAAGCCGACGGCGGCCACCACGCCTTCAGGAACCTGCCCGGCGAACTCGTCAAGCGCCCGCATGTTCTCCTCGATGAAGCTCGGGCGCATAAGGAGATCCTCGGGCGGGTAGCCAGGGATGGTCAGCTCGGGATAGGCGACTAGATCCGCGCCGGAATCTACCGCCCGCTCCAGGGCGTCGGACATCCTCTCGACGTTCCCCCAGATGTCCCCGACGGTGGTGTTGATCTGGGCCAGCGCTACCCTCATACACTAAATATATCGCGCCTGGCACCTTAATGCCGACCGGCACTGAGTCAGGCGGAGCCCCCGGCGTATGTGTCGAGTAACGTGGGCGATCGAAGCGGGAAGGAGCCAGATCCTGGCGCGCAACCAGTTGCGGGTGGAGGAGGTCGGAGAGCATGCCGAGAACGTGGCCAAGCGCGCCGGCCCTTGGGTGGAGCGGCTGGCGCGTCTGGGCTAGTCGCGAAGGGCGTGGCCTACGCGGCCATCGGCTTTCTGGCGTTGCGCAAGGCTCTCGGTTTTGGCGGAAAGACCACGGGCCCGACCGGTGCCATGCAGAGCATCAGGACGGAGCCGTTTGGGGGTGCCATGCTCGCCATACTCGCCGTCGGCTTCGCATGCTACGCCCTCTAGAAGTTAATGCAGGGGATAATGGACCCCGACGGCAAGGGATCCGACGCCCACGGCATCTTGCGGCACGTCGGCTACGTGGGGAGCGGGGCCATATACGGCATCCTCGCTTTTACCGCGGCGCAGTCCATCTGCGGGGCCGAAGATACTTCGGAAGACGCCGCGACGGCGAGCGCCATGGCGTTCCAACCGCCGCTCGGCCCTATTCTAGTCGGCCTTGTCGGGGTGATCGTGGTCGGGGTCGGCCTCTATCCAAGCTCCAGGACGACCTGAGGTTGGACCGGATGGGCGAGCCGGAGCAACGTTGGGTCGTATACGCGGGCAGCATCGGGACGGCGGCCCGCGCCATCGCCATCGGCGTCGCCGGGGCTTTCCTCCTTTTGGCCGTGTACCAGTCGGACCCGAGCGAGGCCAGCTGCCTCGGCACCGCGCTCGAAACCGTCCAGCACTAGCCACTCGGCCCGTTTATGCTCGGCGCCATCGCCGTCGGGCTACTTGTCTACGGCGCTTTCATGTTGGCCATCGTCCGCTACCGCCGCATGTGACAGGCCTGTCAGCATTTCAGCTTGTCTAGAAGGAGGCGGGGTTTGTGCCGGATAAGAGCTGGCGGGCTGCTCCTGCAGCCTGGGCCAGGTAGTCTTCCTTTTGCGGGACGAACTCTGTCAGGTGTATTTGCGTTGTCGAGGTTTTCCCTTGCGCGTACTCGCGGGCGGGCGCAGATCCCATCTCGTAGAGTGCCTCCACGTCGTCGAGGTTCAAGCGAAACACGGCTTCTACTTCTTCTTTTTGCAAGCGCAGCCTCTCCGGAGGTGTGTCGTCGACGAGGAGGAAGACCTCGTGGAACTCCCTGTCGCAGCCGGCTGGTATCTGCTGTACCACCTTGCGGGTTCCGAGGGGGACGAGCCTCCCAGGGTTTACCCGCAGGCCTAGTTCTTCCTCGACCTCCCGCAGGCCGTCGAGTGTCTCTTCCCCTGCCGACAGATGTCCGGCGACGGTGATGTTGAGGTAGCCGGGCCAGGTGTCTTTGGCGGCGGCGCGGCGCTGGAGGAGCAGGTAAGGCCCTTCGGAGTCTGAGCCGCAGATCCAACAGTGAAAACAACGGTGCCACAGGCCCAACCGGTGCGCCTCACTTTTCGCAACGACCTCTCCCGTCGGCCGTCCGGATTCGTCCAGGATATCGAGCAGCTCATCCACGCGAATAAGATTAGCACGCGAGCCGCGGGCACCACGACGCCAAGAAAAACCATTAAGCTGATGCCTGAAACCTGTAGCCTCTACGAAAGGATACCCGTTGACCACGGTCGTGATAGCAAGTTACTTCGAGGAAGAGTACGTCCGCCGCATAGAGGAAGTCGACGGCCAGTTGCGGGTGCTTTACGGGGAGGATCTCGTCCCGCCCCCGCGTTGGCCGGGGGACCACGTGGGACCGGAGAAATGGGAGAGGACACCCGAGAAAGAGGAGGCATTCCTGGAGATGCTGGGGGAGGCCGAGGTCCTCTACGACTTTCCCCGCGGTCACGTGAGAGGCCTCGTGCGGGTCGCCCCCAAACTCAGGTGGGTGCAGGGGAGCATGGCGGGGGCCGGGGAGGTGGCGGAGAAGGCCGGTCTGGGTGAGACGGATGTGGTGGTGACGACGGCAAGCGGCATCTACTCGGGGCCGCTCGCCGAGTTCGTGCTCATGGCGATGCTGCAGCACGCCAAGCAGCTCGACCGCCTGCGACAGGACAAGACCGACAAGGTCTGGCGGCAGGGGGCCGTGGGCGCCCTGGAACGCAAGACGCTCTGCATCGTGGGGATGGGTAATATCGGGCGGGCCATAGCTACGCGGGCACGGCCGTTCGGCATGCGCGTGGTCGGGGTCAAGCGCACGGTGCGCGAGGAAGACGAGGCCTGGGGATATGCAGACGAGCTTTACCCGACGGCGGAGCTGCACACCGCGCTCGAAGAGGCCGATTACGTCGCCGCCACGCTTCCCGGCACCCCCGAGACTCGGCACCTGCTCGACGCGAAGGCCTTCGCCGCCGTCAAGCAGGACGCCTACTTCGTCAACGTGGGGAGGGGCGCCGTGGTCGACGAGGCGGCTCTCGTCGAGGCGCTGGAGGGCGGGCGTCTCTCGGGGACGGCGCTCGACGTGTTCGAGGTCGAGCCCTTGCCCGCGGAGAGCCCTTTGTGGGGGCTAGAAAACGTCATCATAAGCGCCCATACCACCGACGTTGTGCCAGACCTGATCAATGGCGCCCAGACCGACCTCTTCTGCGAAAATTTGCGCCGCTACCTGGCCGGAGAAGAGTTGATCAACGTTCTGGACAAGCGCTTGCTCTATTGAAAGCGGTGCGGGTAGAAGGTCCGTTCGCGAACGGACGCTACAGGGATGCTTAGGGTACAGGTGCCACCTCGATGGTTCGTAGGTCCGAGGAGCGCTATGAGCGGCCGGTTTGCCTGGCCGAAACGGGTGGTATATTTTGCCGCAGCCGCATGGATCTTAGCGAGACATCGAGTATCGGCGCGCCCTTCGCCGGGGCGCGCTTCCGCAGTCTTCTCAAGGAGTACTTCTGGAAGCCCTAGTATTTCCCGCCCTCAGGATATTGGCCGCCCTACTTCTGGTCGTTTTGAATGGTCTCTTCGTGGCCGCCGAGTTCTCGTTGGTCAAGATCCGGGCCACGCAGGTCGATCGGCTGGTCGAGGAAGGACGGGCGTCCGCCGGTCTGGTCAAGGAGGCCACGGAGAGGCTCGACGCCTACCTCGCGGTCTGCCAGCTCGGGATCACGATCTCCTCCCTGGGCCTCGGCGCTTTAGGCGAGCCGGCGGTGGCCGCCCTGATCGAACCCCTGCTAGAGCCGCTGGGGATCGAGGGAGGCACCCTGCACTTTATCGCTTTCGTGGTCGGGTTCTCGATCATCTCTTTTTTGCACGTCGTCTTCGGGGAGCTTGCGCCGAAGACCATCGCCATCCAGAGCTCCCAGGAGACCTCGCTGTTCGTGGCCCCGTTCATGAGGTGCTTTTATTACCTGCTGCTGCCCGCGACGGTGGTTTTCAACGGCACCGCCAACGCCTTCACGCGGCTTCTGGGCTATCCTCCCGCCTCCGAGAGCGACGAGACCCATTCGGAGGACGAGATCCGGACGCTCGTCACCCAGTCGGCCCGCCAGGGGATGCTGGGGAGGGACGAGGAGGGCATGATCAGCGCTGTCTTCGAGCTAAACGACAAGACGGCACGGGAGATCATGGTCCCCCGTCCCGACGTCTTGGCGTTCCCCGAAGAGACGCCCCTGAGAGAGCTGATCTCGCTCTCAGCGGAAGGCAGATACAGCCGCTACCCCGTCCACGAGGACGACTCTCCCGACCGCATAATCGGCGCCGTGCACGTGAAGGACGTTTTACGCGCCGTCGCCTCGGAGTCTACGGGCACCGAAAAGACGGCCCGCGACCTGATGCGTGACGTGCTCACGATCCCCGAGAACCGCCACATAGACGACATCCTGGAGGACCTCAGAAGGCAGGACCTCCAGATGGCCGTGGTCATCGACGAGTGGGGCTCCTTCGAGGGCGTATTCACCCTCGAAGACATAGTTGAGGAGATCGTCGGTGAGATCCGCGACGAGTTCGACGAGGAAGAACCCGCCGTCAAGGAGAGGGGCGACGGCTCCTACCTCACGGACGGACGCATCTCGATAAACGAGGTCAACGAAGCCCTCGGCACCGAGTTCGAGAGCCAGGATTTCGAGACCGCCGGCGGCCTCGTGCTTGGACATCTGGGCCGGGTCCCCGAGAAGGGGGACGAAGTCCGCGTCGACGGTCACCTCCTCCGCGTAGACGAAACAGACGGACCACGCATCGCCCAGATCCTCATCCGCGAGGCCGACGAAGGGTCTTCGGAGGACGATCCAGACAAGGAGTGAGCCCGGCGGGACAGGAGCCACGCCGTGATGTTCAGGATCACCCACGCCTGCCTGACAGTGAAGGGCCGACTAAGAATCGCGCCCACGGCTACGAGTTTCCCCAGCCGGTCAGCAAAAACCGAGAGCCTACATGCCGACGTGCTAGGCGGCGAAGGAAACGTAGATCATAACGGCCACGGCCGTCAGGACCACGCTGAGGACGATCATCTCTCGCAAGGGTTCTCACCTCCTATGGCTGGACCGGGTCGCGTTCCTGCAGGGCGTACAGCCTCGCGTATAGGCCGCCCGAGGATACCAGCTCTTCGTGGGTGCCGGTCTCGGCGACGCGGCCGTCCTCGAGCACGAGAATAGTATCCACGCTCCTGACCAGCCTGAGCTCGTGGGCGATAACGAAGGTCGTGCGCCCTTCGGTCAGGGCCCTCCAGCTTTCCTCGACGGCGGCCGCGGCCTCGGCGTCGAGGCCGGACTGGGGCTCGTCCAGGATGAGGATGGGCGTGTCCCTGAGCATGGCCCGCGCGATGGAGATGCGCTGCCGCTGCCCCCCGCTCAAGCTCTCGCCGCGCTCGGAGAGCACGGTGTCGTAGCCTTCCGGCAACTCCCGGATAAACGCTTCGGCCCCGGCAAGCTCGGCGACGGCTTCGATCTCCCCCCGGCTCGCGTCCGGGCGCCCGTAGGCCATGTTTTCGGCGACGCTCGCCCTGAAGAGCAAGGGATCTTGAGGCACGAAGGTTATGGAGTCGCGCAGCGACTTGAGGGTAAAGTCTTTGACGTTCTCCCCGTCGATGAGCACCCTCCCCTCCTGCGGGTCGTAGAGGCGCGCGATGAGGCTGGTGACGGTTGTCTTGCCGGCGCCGCTCACCCCGACGAGCGCGACCCTGCTCCCCGCCTCGACGTCGAAGTCCACGCCACGCAACACTTCTCCCGCCTCTTCATCGTAGGCGAAACGCACGTTATCGAAGCCGATCCGGCCGTCGAACTCCGGCGCAGGACGGGCGCCGGGAAGATCCTTGACCGTAGGTTCGGCGTTCAAGAGGTCTATGATGCGCTCGCCCGAGACGAGGGAGGTGCCGGTCTGGTTGACCTGCCGGCTCAGGGCCCAGAGCGGCGAGAGCAACATGCCCATGTAGAACACTATGGCGGACAAGTCACCTAAAGAGAGGGTGCCTGCCAGAACCTGTCTCGCCCCGAAGTACGTCACGATCGCGGTTCCCAGCCCACCGACGGTGCCGAGTATGGTGCTGAACTTCGCCTCTATTACCGCGCTATCCACACTGGCTTTCAGGGACTCCCGGCTCTCGACGCGGAAGCGCTCCATCTCGTCGTCCTCACGGGCGAAGAGCTTGACGGCCCTGATGCCGGTTATCGCCTCCTGCATAACGCTCGCGATCGCGCCCTCCCTCGTCCTCACGACCCGCATGCGTTCGATCAGGGCTTTACGGTAACGACTGACGGCGAGGAAGAGGAACGGTACGGTCAGGAGGGCGAGCAAGGTGAGCTGCCAGTCGAGCCACGTCATCACCACAAGCATCCCGAGCAAGATCGCGACCGAGGAGAACACCTCGACCACCGAGTCCACCAGCAGAGTACGAACCTCCTTAACGTCGCTGGTAACGCGGGTTATGGTGTCACCGGTGCGTTTACTGCCGTGGTAGTCGAGACCCAAAGCGTGGACCTTGGCGTAGAGGACCTCGCGCATGTCGAAGACAGTCTCCTGCCCGAGTTTCTGGAGCAGGTAGCGCCGAAACGAAGCTATGCTCCTGGTCAGCGTGTAGATGAAAACGATGAGGAAGGCTATTCCAGCCAGGAGTAACGCCCCGTCGGTCAGACGAGCGGGCAGAAAATCAGGCAACGACTTGTTGTCGGTCAGCACGTAGTCGATGGTCAGCGCGAGCGGCCACGGCTGCGCGAGGCTGGTTATCGTCTCGAGCAACAATACGGCAAGTGCCAGCACGAGCCCGCCGCGGCGGGGCCTCAAAAACGGCGTGAAGTTGGATAATGTCTCTCTTGTGCGCCGCAGTCCGGCGCCGACTTCCTTCAATCTTTTCACCCGTATATGATACCGCGCGGACCGCGGGTAGAATGTGCGTGCTCTCGCCCAACAACAGCACGGAGGCCAACGTGACGAGAAGGGTTCTCGCGGCCGTAGAAGACCTTCTGTTCAAGAGCAAGATCTCCGAGACGGCGTCCCAACTCGGCATCGAAGCGGCGTTTCCAAGGAGCCCGAAGAAGCTCCTCGATGCCCTTCGGGAGTCCCCGCCCGACCTGCTCGTCCTTGACCTGAACTCCGCCCGCTTCGAGCCGTTGGTCCTGCTCCAGAGCGTAAAGTCAGACGAAGCTACGCAGGATATCTCCACGGTCGGCTTTCTCTCGCACGTCCAGAAAGACCTCGCCGTCGCCGCGCGCGAGGCCGGTTGCGACCGCGTTGTCGCCCGCAGCGCTTTCACGAGGGAGCTGCCGAAGATACTAGCCGGAAACACTCCCGACACCATCGATGAGGCCGGCGTTGGCTGAGGGCTGGGAGCGGCTCGGTAGTAAGAGGCTGTTGGAGAACCGGTACTTCTCGTTGCGCTCGGACCGGCTGCGGCTGCCCGACGGGGAAATCAAAGACCCTTACTTTGTCCTCGAGCGCCCCGACGCCGCGATAATCGTCCCGGTCACCGCCGGCGGCGAGGTCGTACTCGTCCGCCAGTACCGACCGCCGCTGGAGATGATGGAGCTCGGCCTCCCTGCGGGGCTCGTCGAAGAGGGCGAGCGGCCGAGGGAGGCGGCCCGCCGTGAGCTCGCGGAGGAGACGGGCTATACCGGCGGCGAGTGGGAACCCCTGGGCTCCCTGGCCTCCTCCCCCAGCCTCAAGGACAACTGGGCCTACCTCTTCCTCGCCCGCGGCGTTGAGGAGACCGTCACGCCCGACCCCGACGAACACGAGCTCGTCGAGGTAGTAAAGGTTCCTGTCAAAGAACTCCTGAGCCTCGTCCGCTCAGGCGAGATAGTCAGCTCAAGCGGGGTCGCCGCCGCCATGCTGGCCCTGGAGCGGCTACGGAAAGATGGATGATACCGAGTCCGGGTGTATACCGACAGCACGACGGGGCCGGCCATCGCCCATGAGACTTTGCTGCCACCGTGGAATCCCACTTTCGCGGGAATGAAGTAGAGGGTAGACCCTTCGGTCTGCTCGCGGTCCGAACGCGTATATCTTTAGCCGGACTCGGTATGACAAAGAAAAAGCCCGGAACTCTATGCTCCGGGCTTCGTGTTACTAACGACCTGAAATGCTGAAGTGCTGACCAGCTGAAATGCTGACGAGCTGAAAGCTCTAACAGGTGAACGAGCTGCCGCAGCCGCAGCCGCCCTGGACGTTGGGGTTGTTGACGGCGAAGCCGGCGCCCATGAGGCCGTCGACGTAGTCGAACTCGGAGCCCATGATGTAGGGGACGCTCATGGCGTCGACGAGCACCCTTACGCCCTTGGTCTCGAAGACCTCGTCGTCGTCGGCGATCTCATCGTCGAAGTAGATGCTGTACTGGAAACCGGAGCAGCCGCCGGGCCTGACGCCGATGCGCAGCGCGAGGTCTTCCTC
>JBKPOM010000252.1:0-8213 GCA_046733115.1 Actinomycetota bacterium
CGCCAGTGGCGCCGACGTAATACTCTCTGGTCACGCCCACCGCTACGAGCTTCACGCCCCGATGAGCCCGGAGGGCGAACTAGACCCCACTACCGGCATTCGCCAGTTCGTGGTTGGGACCGGGGGCGAGCCGGGCGGCAGTGAGGTCGACCCAAACCAGGTCCCAGCAGGCGTCCTACAGAAAGTGGTGGTCGACGAGTTTGGCGTCATCAAACTCGACCTCGATGCCGGATCTTACAACTGGGCGTTTATCGCGGTAGATGGGACGGCGAACGGAACCGTTTTGGACTCTGGCAGCGATCAGTGCCACGGCGTGCCGGGCAGCCCAGACACCACGCCACCCACGGTAACCAACGTTGCGCCGGGGAATGGTGTGTCGGACGTGTCGATCGGCTCCAAGGTCGAGGCCACTTTCTCCAAGGCTATGGACCAGAACACGATCAACGGCTCCACCTTCACGTTGACCAAGCCGGACGGGCCGGACGCTGACGCGAACCCGGATGCGATGCCGGGGACGGTGGCTTACGACTCGACCTCCAAGAAGGCAACGCTGAGCCCGAGCGCAAAGCTGGATTACAGCACCACCTACACCGCCACCGTCAAGGGCGGTGCCAACGGGGTTAAGGACGCCGCTGGCAACCCGCTATCGGCTGACGAGGCCTGGACGTTCACCACACAGGCGGCGGTATTGTCTGCTCCGAGCAACCTATCTGCGACGCGAAGCGGCTCCCCGAGTCAGCAACGCATCGATTTGACGTGGACGGACAACTCCAGCTCCGAGACGAACTTTGTGATCGAACGGTCTACCACGTCCAGCTTCACGACCAGCTTGGTGACATACACTAGGCCTGCGAACACGACGAGCTACAGCGACAATAGCAACTTGCAGAAAAAAACGACCTACTACAGGGTGTTTGCGGCGGATTCGACGGGCACGAGATCTGACCCATCGAACGTAGCATTCGCGACCACGAAGTGACGGTTATGTGCTAGGGGAGGGGCCGGAGCCCATATCAGCCCGGCCCTTCCCATTTCCTTATTCAACAAAGTGCAAGATGGCTAGGCTCCTTGCTGCATAAAGGTGTTCGTGTTCCTGAAGAGCTATTTCTGACGATGCAAATGAGAGATCGCAAGACTATCTGAGCTACGCTTCCGCGCTGTGCTGGGCAGTGGTGCTGAAGAGGCATGCGTCGAGGCAGTCTAACCAATCAATCTCCGAGGACACAACGCTGTGAGATGCGCGCCTCCTACGTCCCATCTCAAATCGTGCGACTGCATGCTCTAGATAAGTGCTGCGCGGTTGCGGGTGTGGGTTCGTCTGTCAAGTAGAAGGGGCCAGGCCCGCACGGGCACTGGCCCCGATTTCTGACCGGCTGCTGGCTTTTGCTGCTAGCGTGCCGGGACGTTTTCGTTAGCTCGCTAGGCCGGCGTTGGTACGCGAGTCTCGCGGCTCGGCTTGATATTCTGGTTAACCTTGAAGAGGTTTTCTGGATCCCACTTGTCCTTGAGCTCCACTAACCTCGTGTACTTCTCGGCGCCGTAGCCAGCGCGCATCCGCTCCTCACCTTCATCGGGTTCAAAGTTAAGATACACGCCCCCTGTCGTGAAGGGACGCATCGCCTCTGAGAATCTCCCCGCCCACTCCATGTGCCGCTCCGTCTGCGTAGGATCTTGCCAGCATAAGATCGGGTGGACCATATACGCCGCTTAGCGGTGGCCGGCGGCCGTGGCGTCCTCCGGGACTCTACTCACCGCGCCACCGTGTCGGAAGGTGATAGTCTGGGTCATGGGATTGGAGAAGCCAGCAACCTCGCTCGTGTACTCGACGTAGGTGTCGATGGCCTCGTCGGGGAGCCCTGAAAGGTGCATGCCCCTGGTATAGTTCAGCCACCCATGCGGGGGGCGAACGGGTCGAGTAGCGCCTGGAACGCCGTGTAGGGCATCGGCTGGATCATATCCACCGCTGGCGGTCCAAGCTCCTTTATTGGCGCCAGGATCTCCGTACCTTCGTCTGCGTCTCCGATGTAGACCGCGAGTATGGCCAGGACGGGCTTGCCGTGCAGGTTCTCCGGGATGAACGGCGCGGGAGGAGCCTGCAAGATGGCGGTCCCCGTGGCCAGCTCCTCGGGTGCCGTCTCCACGTAGTCGCGGTAGCCTCGCATCACGTTTTGCGCAACAGCGATCGGATGGATGGCCAGCCCCCCAGTACTATCGGGCCCAGCTGATGGAGGCGGAACTCGTAGGAGGTCACAACCCCGAAGTTGCCGCTGCCGCCGCGGACGCCCCAGAAAAGGTCTTCGTTCTGCTCGCCGCTCGCCGTGACGAGTCTGCCATCGGCAGTTATCACGTCGACCGAGGTCAGGTTGTCGCAGGTCAGACCCTACTTCGGAGAGAGCCAGCCGTAGCCGCCTCCCAGCGCGAAGCCGCCAACACCAGTCGTCGTAACTCGTCCCCCGGGGTAGCGAGCCCGAAGATCTGAGTCTACCGATCGAACTCGTCCCATAGCGCGCCTGCATTGGCCCGCGCCCTGCGCGACTTCGGGTTTACCCGGACGCCCTTCAGACTGGAGAGGTCGATCAGTACCCGATCGTCGACCACGCCTTTGCCAGCAACGCTGTGCCCACTATAGCGAACCGCCAGCGGCAGGCCGTTCTCGCGCGCGAGGTTCACGGCATCGATCACGTCGGCGGACCCGGTCGGACGTACGATCAGGGCTGGCCGCTTGTCGATCATCCCATTGTAGACCTTACAAGCCTCGTCGTAGCCGATGTCCTCCGGACGTATCAACTCGCCCCCGAAGCTCGCCGCGAACTCCTCAACCGTTGCTTCCTCGAAGGGATAGCCCGAGGGCAAGTTCGTGCGGTCGTCTTGGCGGTCAACCATGATTTGTGCTCCTTTTCCCGGCTTTTCCGACGAGCCACTATCGCATAGTGAATACGCCCGCGTATCCCCCAAATGAGTGAGTTTCACCGCTGCCTTAGAGTTGCTAGCGGTTGCGAGCTCCGGAAAACGTCCCTCACGTTCGGTGCGATCATCCAGGCACGAGCGTAGTTGCTTAGCTAAAGCAGCGCCAGCTCGACCTCCGGCTCCTTGCCCAGCACGGTGGTGAAACGGACCCTCGGGATGTGCCCATTTCGAGCCGTTAATAATGATAGGCGTCATGGGGGCGAGGCTCTTGACCTTCGTCTCCGCGGACCTTCAGGCGATCGTAGCGGTCAACAGGGGCGGGCAGGCCTTCGAGCTGGCCGAAGCGGGAGTCGAGATCGCGAAGGCCCACCTCGCGGACGACCCGAGCCCGGCCGACTGGTCCTCTGGAGAACTCCGCGTGGACGGCGTGGACGATAACTCCGTCTCCATCGTCGTGCTCCGGGAGGGGAGAGATGGCTTCTTCAAGGTAGTGTCCACGGCCGGTACGAGGATACGAGGCGCAAGACCGAAGCCTTCTTCACCGTCGGCCCAACCGAATCGGGCCGCGGTTTGTGCGTCTCTCGCCTTTAACGACCCGCCGATCGCGGTCCTCAGTTTGTCGTTCTCCGCCTCCAGTTTGTCGAGCCACTCGACCTGAGAGTGGCACTTCATCCGCGGCTCGGCCTGCTCGGCGAGATCGAGATAGTACCGGGCGTGCAACCGTCTTGCCTGCTCGGCCTCTCCGCGCTCCTGCAGCTTCTCCCGAGCGTACTGCCTGATGGGCTCCAGCATCCTGTAGCGTATACCGTCGCCTTCCTCGCCGTACTCCGCCAAGATCATGAACTGCTCCACCAAGCCTCCGAGGGTGTCTAGCACCCCGTCCCTGGAGACGCTACCCCCGGCGCACACCGCATCGGCCGCTTCGAGCGTGAAGCCCCCGCGAACACCGACGATCGCGCGAACAGGCCCTTCTCAGCCTTCGAGAGGAGGTCGTTGCTCCAGTCGAGTGTGCTGCGCATCGTTCTCTGTCTCTCGGGCAGGTCCCTCGCTCCTCCGGCCTGCAGCGCCTGGTTCAGCCGTGAGAGCAAAGGCGCGGGACCCAGAAACCGCACCCTCGCCGCCGCCAGTTCCAGCGCGAGCGGGAGCCCGTCCAACTTCCAGCAGATCGCCGCCACGGCGGCCGCGTTTGCCCGGGTGAGCCCGAAGCCAGGAGACGCCTCCCCGGCCCGCGCGACGAAGAGCCTGGCGGCAGGCGTGCGGGCCACCTCTTCTGCTTCCGGCATGCGGTCGGGGTCGGACATAGCCAGGGGAGAGATAGGGTACTCGTGTTCGCCCTTGACCCTCAAGGGCGTGCGGCTGCTCACGAGCACGGAAAGGTCCGGACAGGAACGGAGAAGGTAGATCACTTCGGGTGCCGCCTCTACCACGTGTTCGAAGTTGTCGAGCACCAGCAGCGACTTCCTCCCGCCCAGATACTGGCACAAAACCTCCAGCGGGCGCACGCCGGCCGCGCTCCTTAGACCGAGGGCCCGTAAGGCAGTCGGCATCACGAGTGCCGCGTTGCCCAGAGGCGCCAGGGCGATGAAGGACACGCCGTCGGGAAACCGGCCTTCGGCCCTGCGGGCCGCTTCGGTGCCCAGGCGGGTCTTACCGATGACCCCGGGGCCCGTGAGCGTCAGCAGCCTGATGTCCGCCTGGACTAGAAGGTTGCTTATCTCCTCCATCTCACGCTCCCGCCCCAACAGGGGGGTGAGGGACGCAGGCAGGGCGGACGGACGCGCGGCCGCCCCATCGGGGAACGGAGCGCCGCCGCTTCGCCCGGGTATCGCCCCAACGAGCCTGGCGCGCTCGCCTTCGGGGAGTTCCAGGGCGTCGGCCAGGGACCTGACGGTGTGGGGGTAGGGATGCCTCCTCTCGCCGCGCTCCAGCAGGCTGACCGCCCTTGCCATCAGCCCGGCCCTACCGGCGAGCTCTTCTTGCGTAAGACCCGGGGCCTCGCGCAGCCTCCTGAGCCGCGCCCCGAACGGGGCGTCTCCCCGGGCGACTCGGTTCGAGAATTCCCCTTCGCCACGCCGCCAGCATACTAGCGGCGCCTACGGTGGGCGAGGTTCGGCTCTTTCGACTGGAACATCCCGAGTGTTCCAGGACTGTTCCAGCGTTGTGGATGGTCCGCGGAACGGACCGGCGGCAGACTTCTTGCAGAGAAGTTCGATACCGAGAGAGGAGGTACACACGGACATGATGGATACCCGCCAGACCACGGCACCAACGGCAAAGAACAGAACAGGAGAGCCCATGATCGAAACGAGCGTTTACCCGACGAAGACCCGCGAGATGCACAACCACCCCTTCGACTCCACGATCTGGAACAACCTCGAGTTCCGCGACGACGACATCGTGATCTCGGCCTACGCCAAGTCGGGTACGACCTGGACGCAGCAGATCGTCGCCCAATTGCTTTTCGACCCCGACCTCGAGGTGGCCGAGATGTCCCCCTGGCTAGACCTGCGCGTCCCGCCCAAGGAGATCAAGCTGCCGATGGTAGAGGCCCAAACGCACCGCCGCTTCCTGAAGACGCACCCCCCTGGACGCCCTGGTCTTCTCCGAGAAGGCGAAGTACATCTACATCGGACGCGACGGGCGCGACGTGGTCTGGAGCATGTACAACCACCACGCCAACGCGAACCAGCTCTGGTACGACCTGCTCAACGACACGCCGGGACGCGTGGGACCGCCCATCGAGCCTCCCCCGGGGACATCCGGCAGTACTTCCGCGACTGGATGGACCGCGACGGCCACCCCTTCTGGCCGCCCTGGGAGAACGTGCGCACCTGGTGGGAGTTCCGCCACCTCCCGAACGTCCTGTTCGTGCACTTCGCCAACCTGAAACGCGACATGCCACGAGAGATGCGCCGCATCGCCGAGTTCCTCGATGTCCCCATCGACGAGACGCACTGGTAGGAGATCCTCGAGTACTGCTCCTTCGACTGGATGAAGCGCAACGCCCGAAAGAGCGTCCCCTCGGCGGCGCCTTCTAGGATGCCAGCGCCCAGGTCTTCATCAACAAAGGGACCAACGGCCGCTGGACCGATACCCTGACGCCCGAGGAAGTGGCCGAGTACGAAGCGCGTGCCGTAGCGGAGCTCGGCCCCGAAGCCGCGCATTGGCTCGCGACGGGCGAGGGACCATAAGGCAGCTCGCAGCGGGATCCAACCCCGTTGCGAGCATTTCAGCCGGTCGGCACTTCAGCATTTCAGGTTTCTCGTCTTGCCGAGCGGCTGAGGGCACGATTCGCACAGTCGATACCTCTGCCAATCTCTTCAGGCGAGATCGGCGTCCTTCGTCAATTTATGTTAACATACAGAGATATGTCAACTATAGTTGACGCATGAATGAGAAGACGAGGACACGGGTTGGTGGGCCGGAGGATCCGCGGGCGGGTCTCGAGGCCGTTGTCGCGCTCAGGCGGACGTTGGAGACTTTGGAGGCGGCGCAGGTGGAGAACGCGTTTATCTCGGGCTGATCCTGGGCGAGGATCGCCGAGGTTTTGGGCGTGAGCAGGCAGGCCGTGCACAAAAAGCATGCGGCAAGGATTAAGGCAAGATACCCGGGCCAACCACCGAAGAGGAAGAGCGCATGATGTTTACCCGTTTCACCGACAGGAGGCGCAGGAGCATGGAGGCCGCCTTCGAAGAAGCCAGGATACTCGGCCACGACTCGTTGGGCGACGAGGACCTTCTGCTCGGCATCCTCCGGGCTGACGACGGGATAGCCGCCGAAGCCCTCTCTTCGCTTGGCGTAACCCTCGAGGATGCGAGGGGGGAGTCCGAAGCCATACTCTCCGGGGCGCTAGCTTCCATCGGGATCTCCTTCGATGAGGTGCAAAGGGAGGCGGGGGAGGTTTTCGAAATGCGCATCCCTGACAACCGGCGTATCCCTCTCTCCCAGGTGGCCAAAAAGGCGCTGTTCGGGGCGCGCAAGCAGATGCGAAGACTCGGAGATAACCACCTGGGCACCGAGCACGTCTTGCTCGCGATTCTGGACAACGAGGATGGCACGACCCTCAGAATGCTGGCCCGTCTGGGCGTCGCGCCGGAGATGCTGGAGGATCGGCTATTTGAATTTCGCGATCGCGCCGCCGGCTAGCGATCGCATCGTCGTTTTCCGATGGCTGTAAAGAGACTACGGTCCTTGGTCGTCTGGGTCGCTAGAATGCAGTCATGGAGGAAAAGCAAGAACGCGGCGGGGCCGTCAGGGTCGGGATGGTCTGGGGCGGGATCGGTGGGGTGGTGGGCCTGGTGGTCTCGTTGCTTGGTTCACTGGTCGGGATCCTGGTCGCCGTCTTTATCGGGGTTTCGTGCGGGAGACGGGCCGCCGCAGCGGAGCAGCGGGCCGGGGCGCTCTCCGGGCTCGTAGGCGGGACCGTCGCCGCGCCCGTGTACGCGCTCGGGTCTACCCTAGGAGCGCTCTTTGCGGCCCGTGAGATCGGGGCCGGCAGGTTGGCAGCGACCCTCTCTGAGCTGCTCGGCTCGAACGTCTCGGCCCACGAGGCCTGGACCTTCTTCCTCGTAAGCCTCGTTCTCTCAGCGGTAATCGAGATCACGCTGTTGGTCCTGGCCGCCACGGCCGCCGGCGCCTGGGCGAAGAGGCGCTAGCGAGGGTGGTTCGCGAACCGCCTCCACATGCGAACCGATTTAGAAGGCGGGGTGCCCTTCTACTCCGTCTTGGCCGCTTCCGCCGCGTTCGCGCCGAAGACGAGCCCTCCGTCGTCGGGGCGCTCTACGCCGGCCTCATCGAGGCGCCGGTCCTTCTGGTACTTCCGGATCGCGGCCTTCAGCGTGCCGAGACCTAGAGTCGCGCACTTGGGGCGCGAGGCTACGACCTGGCGGCCGAGCTGTTCGATCATCTCGTTGTAGTCCATCTCCAGGACCTGGTCCATGGTCAGGCTGCCCCTGTGGACCTCGTCGAGGATCATGCTACTCGCCGCCATGCTGATGGTGCAGCCCTCGCCCTCGTAGGTGGCCTCCCGTATGTGCTCCTGGTCTTCGGCGCCCTTGAGATACACCGTGACGATGTCCCCGCAACCGGGGTTGCCGCCCGGCATCGTAACGTCCGCGTCTTCGAGGGACCCCCTATGCCGGGGCCTCTCGTAGTGATCCAGCAGTATCTGTATCTGTAACTGCCTGTCCAACAATCAACCTTCCGCTCTGTCATTTCGTCTCTTCCAGGCGATGATTCTATCGCAAGCTCGCCGGAGGCTCGGTAAACTTGCTACAGTTTGATACACTCGCCTCATGAAAGTAGGT
>JBKPOM010000253.1:0-26854 GCA_046733115.1 Actinomycetota bacterium
ACAGCGTTATGCAGTGATATTGGACCTCGGGCTGATCGCCTGCCTTGTGTGTCGTCTTGCCGGGTATTGCGGTACCCTTCTCGTCCTTATTGAGCGTAGGTGCAGCAGAGGTGGCCCAACTGCACTGACTACCGCTATAAAACTTACGGGCGCAAAGTGCGGGGCATAGAGGAGGTGGATCTCGCGGTCGAGGAGGGCGAGGTCTTCGGCTTCCTCGGGCCCAACGGTGCGGGAAAGACCACGACGGTAAGGACGCTCCTGGGATTCTTGCGGCCGACGGGCGGGCGTGGCGAGGTGTTTGGCCTCGACATAAGGAAGATAGCGTGGAGGTCAGGGCCAGGGTCGGCAACCTGCCAGGGGAGTTCGCCCTCGAGGACAAGATGACGGGGAGGGGTTGCTCCGGTTCTTCACCAGGTTGCGGGGCCTCAAGGATCTCGGGTACGCGCGCGAGTTGGCGGAGAGGTTGGGGGCCGAGTTGCACCGTCCCATGCGGAGGCTCTCGCGGGGGAACAAGCAGAAGATCGGGCTGGTTCAGGCCATGTTCCACAGGCCGCCGCTCCTGATCCTCGACGAGCCGACAGGCGGGCTCGACCCGCTCGTGCAGGAGGAGTTCCTCGACATCAATCGAGGAGGTGAAGGCCGAGGGACGCACCGTGTTCTTCTCCTCGCACAACCTCGCCGAGGTCAAAAGGGTGTGCGACCGCGTCGGGATCATCCGCGGCGGCAGGCTCGTTGCGGTAGAGACCACGGAGACGCTAATCGACAAGTCATTCAGGCACGTCGTCCTTACGTTTGCGGGGGACGTAGACCCGAAGCCCTTCGAAGCCCTCTCCGGCGTCAAAGAACTCAGGGCCGGTGGGAACACGCTCGCCTTCACCCTCTACGACGACCTTGACGAGATGGTCAAGCTGGCGGCCCGCCACGAGCTCGTCAACATGAAGTACGAGCGGCCCAGCCTCGAAGAGGTCTTCCTCACCTACTACGAGCGGGAGAACGGAGAAGCGCGATGAGCACGGTCGCGGAGCAGGGAAGGCAAACCGCAAGAACGGCGCCGCGGGGTACCCTCTTCGTGCTCGTCTCGCACACGGTCAGGATGCAGCTGAGGAGCGTGCTCATCTGGGGGGCTGCGCTCGGGCTCTACAGCGCGGCGATGGTAGCCTCGTTCACGGCCATCGAGGGGAGCGCCGAGCAGCTCAACCGGCTCATGGAGGCCTACCCGAAGGGTATGCTCGAGGCGTTCGGCGTCACAGACCTCGGAGATCTCGCCAACTACCTGCACTCCCAGTTCTTCGGCCTCGCGCCCCTTGCCCTCTCCTTCTTCCCGATCCTCGCGCTCGCGAACGCCAATTGCGGGAGCCGAAGAGCGCGGCACCATAGACGTCCTGCTCGGCAACCCCCTCCCGCGCTGGCAACTCGTCGCCGGCAACTTCCTCGCCACCGTCCTCTCGCTACTCGGGATCAGCGCCCTCGTCGGCCTCCTCATCTGGGGCACTGCCGTCCTGGTAGACGTAAACCTCTCACTGCGAGAGATCACGGACGGCGTACTCAACCTATGGCCGATAACCGGCGTATTCGGCGCCCTGGCGCTGCTGTGCTCGGCGCTTTTCCACCGCAGGGCCTTCGCCATCTCCATCCCGGCCTTCCTCCTCTTCGGCATGTACCTCATCGACGCCATAGGCCGCACCTCCGAAGACCTCGAAGACTGGCGACCCGCCTCCGCCTTCTACTACTACGGCTCGGCCATCGCAAACGGCATCGACTGGACCCACTTCGTCAGCATGACCCTCATCGCGCTCGCCCTCGCGCTCCTCGCCGCCCTCGCCTTCCGACGCTGCGATATATATACGTAGCATGTCAGCATGGTAGCATGTCAGCATGTCAGCACTTCAACTTGTCGGCTTTCTTGGTACATAGTTAACTGGCTAACTATCTACCATTGGGTGAGGGCTCTCTGCGAGGCCTTCTTGCGAGATGAGTCGGCGAACGCTCTTGCTGACATGCTGACATGCTACCATGCTTCTTCATGAAGCATGGTGACACTGCTGCACTTCACGTCAGGGCGCGGGGTATCGGCGTGCTGCGTGGCGTCATGGACTCACCCGTCGCGCGGGATTTTCTGGATGTTCTGGAACTGCTGGAGGCCGGACGTCCCGATCCCGACGCCCTCGCGAGTGTCTTTGGGCGATTGTGGGAGGGACTTGCCCTCGAAGAGGAGCGTCTGTTGCCGGACGCGTGGCAGTCGTATCTCGTGAGCCGGATACTGGACGACGAGAACCCATTTAGTCTCGGGAGCGAGAAGGGGAAGGTGAGCGCCTCCGTGCTGGAGCAGGCGGGGCGGGACTTGCTGACGCTGCGGGAGGCGTTCGCGCTGGACGCGGCGGCGTTGCTCGGCAGGGTCGAGTCAGCCGTGCCTGCCCTGGCTGGCGTCTGGATTCACTGGAGGGACCCTGTGCCGGCGGATGAGTCCCCGCGCCACACCATCGCGCGCAAGCTCTCGACGGCCGAAGACTGGGCGGCATGCGCGCAGCTTCTCGTTGGCCACTACTCGATGCACGGCGCGGGACCTTTCGGTCGCAACGGGGTTTTCCAGTGGAGGAAAGGAAGGCTCCGGGCCGTCGTCAGTCCCGACCCGGTAAGGCTCGCCGGGCTGATCTCATACGAGCGGGAGCGGGAACCTTTGATCCTGAACACGGAGCGCTTCCTTGCCGGGCTCCCCGCCCACCACGCGCTCCTATACGGCCCGCCGGGAACGGGAAAGTCCTCCACAATCAAAGCCGTCCTTAACGAGTACGTAGGCAGAGGGTTGCGGCTCGTGGAGGTCAAGAAAGAAGACCTCGCGGAGCTGGCCACCGTCCTCGAAAACTTGCGCGGGCGCGGGCCGCGGTTCGTCGTCTTCGTCGACGATCTCTCCTTCGAAGAGCACGAGCTCGAGTATAAAGCCCTCAAGGCGCTCCTCGAAGGCAGCGTCGAGGAGCCGCCCGAGAACGTCAGGATCTACGCCACCTCCAACCGCAGGAACCTGATCCGGGAGACCTTCTCCGACCGCGAGGAGGGCTCCGACGACGTTCACGCCCGCGACACCATGCAAGAAAAGCTCTCCCTCGCAGCCCGCTTCGGCCTGCGCCTCACCTTCCCGTCCCCCAACCAGGCACGCTACCTCGAGATCGTAGCTGGCCTCGCCCGAGACCGCGGCCTCCGTATCCCCGAGAAAACCCTGCAAGAACGCGCCATCCTCTGGGACCGCTGGCACGCCGGGCGCTCAGGCCGTATCGCCAAGCAGTTCATCGACGAACTCAAAGCGGAAGAGACGCCTTCCTGAGGAAGGCGCCTTGTCGGCATTTCAGGACTTTAGCTTGTCGTACCTCGTCGGTCCTTACGGGACCGCGTTCGGGCTACGGGCGGATAAGACGCCACGCCCTCCCGTTCCTCATTCCCGCGGAAGCGGGAATCCACTCCGCCCGAGGACTATGTCTTTGCGCGGCGGTCTCCGCCATGACGTGCGATCCCTCACGCGCAACGAGCAATCAGACGGCCATTAGCAAGGAACCTGAAATGCTGCCTACGCGAGGGTCGGCGGGGCTTCGTTGAGGCCCAGCCAGTAGAGCTTGAGCTGCTCGACGACCCTGATGAACTGTTCGAAGTTTACCGGTTTGCGGACGTAGCTGTTGGCGCCGAGGCCGTAGCCGTCGAGCATGTCTTTGCGCTCTTTGGATGAGGTCAAGATGACCACGGGTAGCAGCTTCGTGCGCTCGTCGGAGCGCAGGCGTTTTAGGACTTCGAAGCCGTTCACTTTGGGGAGTTTGAGGTCGAGCAGGATCAAGCGCGGCATGGTGGAGGTGTCCCTTCCCGCGTGGGGGCCGCTCGCGAAGAGGTAGTCGAGTGCCTCGACCCCGTCGTGGGCGACGACGACCTCGTTCGTAACGTTGTTCTTTCTGAGTGCCCGCAGGGCGAGAAGCTCGTCGTCGGGGTTGTCTTCGACCAGGAGGATGACGCCGTTGCTCATCCCGCCTCGCTCCCGCCCGGGAGCCAGTGTCTCGACCAGCTCCCACGCGTCCTTGCTTCCCCGGCTAACGTAGTGTGCCGACATGGCATGCTGCTCTCTATCCAGCGGTAACTTCGCGGCCCTCAGGCTACCTTGTGCGGGCCCTCTATCTTGTCCGCTATGAATGGGTAGCGATAATCGACGCCCTGCCTCACCTGATACGCCGCGTAGCATCCGTGTATCATGGGTATCACCGCCAGAACGGGCAGCAAGAAGAACATGAAGAAGCCGATAAGCAAGAGGGTCAACAAGAGGCTGATAAAGGCGTAGGCTACGAGGATCACGACCCAGGCTGTCTGGTACCAGAGCGCCTGCAGGGCGTGAAAGCGCACCTTCTCAGAACGGTCCTTGTAGATCAGCCAGATCAATAGCGCCCCGAAAGGCATGAGACTTACGAGCGCCAGGAGCACGCTCAGGTGGGCGAGCACGGACCACGTCTGCTCGTCTTGCGGGCTCATCGGCTGCGCATCCGCGTGGCTTTCGGTAGGCTGTTCTTGCCCGCCCGGGTTGGGTACTTGTTGCATCGGCTCTCCTTCTGCTCCCGTCTTTGCCCTCGCGTGTATACAATACTACAGGCGCCGCTATGATAGCTCCGCGAGCGGCGCCCATGTATCCCCTAAATGAGTGATTTTTGCGGGTTTAGTTCGCGATCTTCGAGTTGCTACCATGCCCTGGTGACAATAGAATGGGGACTCGATGTGATGGGAGTTACACAAACGAACACGGGCGAGCGGCCGGGCCGTCGTCCGCGCTAAACCCCGGGGGCTGGTGCCTGAATGGGCGTGAATCTCAAAGTTTTGTTGGTCGAGGACTCGCAGGACGACGCCCTGCTCCTTTTGAGGATGTTGCGCAAGGACGGGTACGACCCCACCTGGGAGCGGGTCGACACCCCGGCGGACATGGAGGCCGCGCTCGAGGGGGGCAGTTGGGACCTCGTCATCTCCGACCACTCCATGCCGGCCTTCAGCTCGTCTGCGGCCCTGGGCTTGCTCAGGCGCAGGGGCTTCGTGGATTTGCCCTTCATCATCGTGAGCGGCCAGATCGGCGAGGACGCTGCCGTCGCGGCCATGAAGGCCGGCGCCCACGACTACCTCATGAAGGACAATCTCGCCAGGCTCAACAGCGCCATCGAGCGCGAGCTCAGGGAGGCCGAGGTGCGCCGCGAGCGGCGGCGGGCCGAGGTGGCGCTGCGGGCCTCCGAGACGCGTTTCAGGCTCATGATCGAGCAGTCGCCCCTTAGCACCCAGATATTCTCCCCCGACGGAAGGACGCTAAGGGTCAACCGGGCTTGGGAGGAACTCTGGGGTGTAACGCTCGACCAGATACCGGGGTACAACATCTTGCAAGACCCCCAGCTCGTCGAGAAAGGCATAATGCCCTATATAGAAAAGGGCTTCGCGGGTGAAGCCGCAGCGGTGCCGCCGGTCAGGTACGAGCCAGACGTCACCATCCCCAGCGTGAGCGACGTCGCCCACCGTTGGGTACAGGCGTTCATCTACCCGGTAAAGGATGCCGACGGAAGGATCCAGGAGGTCGTGCTCGTCCACGAGGACATCACCGAGAGGAGGTCGGCCGAGGAGGAACGCCGGAGGGCCGAGGAGAAGTACCGTTCCATCTTCGAGAACGCCGTCGAGGGAATCTTCCAGACCACGGTCGAAGGGAGGTTCCTGACGGCGAACCCCGCGATGGCCCGCATGCTCGGCTACGAGTCCCCGGAGGAGTTGCTCGCCACCATTTCCAACATCGGGTACCAGCTCTACGCGGTGCCGGAGCGCAGGGAGGAGATCTACCGGCTCGCGCTGAGGGACGGCTTCGTGAGCGGCTTCGAGGTACAGATGCTCCGCAAAGACGGAAGCCTCGTTTGGGTCTCCGTCAACGCGCGCGCCGTCTACGACGTAGATGGCGACATCGCCGGCTACGAAGGCACCGTCGAGGACATCACCGAGCGCAAGCGGGCCGAGGAGGCCCTGCGCGAGATCCGGGAGGTCGAGCGCCGCCGCATAGCCCGCGAGCTGCACGACGTGGTGTTGCAGGACCTTACCTACGCCCTGCAGTCGATGCAGGTCTTGAAGAGGATGCCCGAGGGCGCGGATCGCGCCGATGAAAGTGATCGGCAGATAGAGGCCCTGAAGAGGGCCGTCGGAGGCCTGCGCGAAGCCATCTACGACCTGCGCCTCGAGAGCGTCAGGGAGCGGCCTTTGATTCGCGCCGTCGCGTCGATAGTCGAGCTGAACCGCCAGATCGGCGAGGGGTGCGAGTTCGAGTTGATCGTGGACGATGGGTTCCCGGTCGAGGTCTCCGGGTCCGCTGGCATCGAGGTGGTTCGCGTCGTCCAGGAGGCCCTGGCCAACGTCAGGCGCCACTCGGATGCCAAACACGCGGCGGTGACCCTCGGCGCGTCGGGCGGGGAGGTCCTCGTGGAGATAGAGGACGACGGCAGGGGTTTCGGGCCCAAAACCCCTTTCGGGATGGGGCTCACGGGGATGCGCGAGCGCGTCCTCGCGCTCGGCGGGAAGCTCGAGGTGGAGGGCAGGGAGGGCGCGGGAACCAGGGTGTTTCTCAGGGTGAGCCTGGCCGTCCTGACCGGCGAAGAGGCCGGAGAGCTCTCGAACACCTGAAAAAAAGCCCCATCCGCGTTGGCAAAGCTGGTATATTGCTTTCGCGCGTGGAGTCTGCGAAAGGGAGGGAATGCAGCGCATTTTGCTCGTAGAGGACCACGCTTCGTTCCGTCAGACGCTCGCGTATGTCTTCGACCAGCAGCCCGATTTCCAGGTGGTCGCCCAGGCCGGGACGCTCGCCGAGACCCGCCGGCTCATGGACGGCTCGAAAGCCGCCGACCTCGGGGTCATAGACCTCTCCCTGCCCGATGGCGAAGGCACGGACCTTATCGCCGAGCTGCGCGACGCCAATCCGGACTTCGCGGCGCTCGTCCTGACCGCGAGCCTGGACAGAACCGAGTACGCCAGGGCCGTCGAGGCCGGGGCGGCCAGCGTCCTGCACAAGTCGGCCGACGTCGACGACATACTCGACGCCACGCGGCGCCTCGGCGAGGGCAAGGCCCTGATCTCCCAGGAAGAGCTGGTCGAGCTGCTCAGGCTGGCCGGGCAGAACCGCGAGGAGGAGCTCGAAGCGCGTTCGAGCATAGAGCAGATCACACCCCGCGAACAGGAAGTCCTGAACTCGCTTGCCGAAGGCCTTTCTAATAAAGAGATAGCGGCCAAACTCCACATGAGCGTCGACACCGAACGCACCCACATGATGAACATCCTGAACAAGCTCGGCGTACACTCGCGCATTCAGGCCTTGCTCTTCGCCGCCCGCCACGGCCTCGTCGAGATCCGGTAGAGCGGTTTCCAGGAAGCTCCTGGAAACCGAGCTATCAGCGGTCAGCTAGTCAGCCGTCAGCTTTTTGGTCCTGCGGCAGCGACTTTCCCCTGCCTTTTTCGGCGTGTTTGGAGAAATCATACAAATGGGTGATGTGTGGTACTGTTTCGGAGCCTACAGCACGTTTCAGTGTGATCGACCCACATCGCATGATGCAGACATGCGCTCTCACCGACGGATTTGTCCGAACGGGCATAATAGCATCGACCTACGGGCAGGTCAGTGTCAACGCAACCCGCTGTATAGCGGTAGTCAGTGCAGTTGACCCACTCCTACGACCATCGGCCTCGCGCGTGGATGAGCTACGAAGTGGTGTACGATACGGTAGCGTCCGACCCTCGACATAAAGATGGCTCAGTACCATTGCACACCGCTATAGTATGGCGGGTGCACGAGTCGTGGGCGCGGGTCTCACCGCCCTCTGACGCGATATATGGGTAGTAAGGCTCAAAGAGCGGTCGTGGATCGACAGGAAGGGCAGCTTCGTTCTCGCCCGCGGGTCGACCTGGCCGGTGCAGGCCAGCAGCTTTATCGGGCGCGAGCAAGAGCTGGGCGAGATGGAGGGGATGTTGGCGTCGAGCAAGCTGTTGACGCTCACCGGCCCCGGCGGATGCGGCAAGACCTGGCTTGCGCTGCAAACGGCCGCCAACCTGGCGGAAGACTTCGAGGGTGGCGTAGGTTTCGTCGAGCTGGCCCCCCTCCGCCCCCGAGCTCGTGGCCGAGGGCGCAGCGTGGGCTCTAGGCGTACGGCCGGGCGGGCTTTCGCCGGCCGAGGCGCTGCTGAACCACCTGGCACCCAGAGAGACGCTCTTGCTGTTGGACAACTACAACTGCGAGCACCTTATCGAAGCGTGCGCAGGGCTGGTTGACGTCTTGCTACGCTCGTGCCGCGCTCTCAAGATACTCGCGACCAGCCAGGAGGCTTTGCGCGTTCCCGGCGAGAGGACCTGGCTCGTTTCCTCACTCTCGCTGCCCGACGTGCGGGAGGAGATGGTTCCCGAATACGGTGACGCCGTTCAACGAGGAGCACAGGGCCGGAATCAAAGCCCTCTCAACCCGTAACTTCCCCGACGACCAGGGCCCGTTGCGCGAAGTCACACCGTAAGAAGCAGCTCGCCCTCGCAGACGTACTCGGCCGGCCCTTTCATGTAGACGGGTCCGCCCTCGCCGGGCCACTCTATCTCCACCACGCCGCCGTCCAAGTGTACGTTGACCTGGCTTTGGGCGAGGCCTTTCGCCATTGCGGCGACGGCGACGGCGCACGAGCCCGACCCGGAGGCGAGGGTCTCGCCCGCGCCGCGCTCCCAGATCCTCATCCTGACTTCGTGCCTGCCACGCACGAACCCGAACTCCACGTTCGTTTTCTCGGGGAAGGTCGCGTCTTCTTCGATGGGCGGTCCCACGGTCGAGAGGTCCAAAGCCTCCACCGCGGCCTCGCTTTCGAGGAATGCCACCGCGTGAGGGTTGCCGATCGAGAGGCGTAAAAAGCGGAAGCCGCCGACCTCGACCTCGGTGCCGAGGTGGGGCGCTCCCACGTCCACCCGCGAGGAGCCGTCTTCGAAGAGGACCACCTTCTTGACCCCTGAGCCTGTAGCGACAGTCAGCGCTTCACCGTCGACAATGCCGCGGTCGGTCGCGTAGCGGGCGAGGCAGCGCAGGCCGTTGCCACACATCTCGGACGGTGACCCGTCCGAGTTCAGATAGACCATCTCGAGGTCGGAGATCCCGGATGGAGCAGGAATCAGTATCCCGTCGGCCCCGACGCCGAAGTGCCTGTGGCAAGCCCTTCTGGCGAGATCGGGCAGGTCCATTCCCTCGACCTCACCCGGGTCGAAGACGAGAAAATCGTTGCCGCATCCCTCCATCTTCGTGAAGCGCATGGGGTGGATTCTACCGGACGGACGGTGCGCGTTGGCGGCAAAAACACCGTTGGGAACTCGGAGGTCTGCTCGTATATTTCCTCCGTGAAAACGAACCGCGCAATATATCGTCGCCGCAGGCTCGGGGCCCTGTTCGTTGCGAGCGCCCTCGCCGTCGCCGTGTACACGGCCAGCGGGGTTGGGGCGGAGCCGCAGTCCGCCAGCTACACCGTCGCTCCGGGGGATACGCTGTGGGGGATAGCGATCGAGCATACCGCGCCGTGGGAGGACCCACGGCTGAAGGTCGAGGCCATCCGCGAGGCTAACGATCTCTCGGGGTATGAGATCTACCCCGGCATGAGCCTGGAGTTGCCCCCCTCCGTCTGAACGTACCGCGTGGTATCCTCGAACCGTCTTTGACCGTTCCGTAGCAGAGGCGGGGGCGTGGAGGAACGCAGCGAAGTTTGTCTGGCCGAAGAAGTCGAACGCCTCAGGCAACTCGGCCTCTCCGACGAAGAAGTCGCGAGCAGGCTGGGTGTTGACGCCGCCTGGGTGGAGACCCTGATCTCACCAGATGAAGACGAGGCCACCCCGAAGTCGGCAGGCTGAGTCCTACCGAGTCCTCATAGCAGTGGATTGCCGCTCCCCGCTTTCGCGGGGACATGTTCCGCGGGAATGACGGAGTAGCCACCACGTGCCCTTGGCTCGAACCCGGGCCCGTTCAAGCGGCCTCGGTACGAAACCCAAGACCTGTAGCCTGATGACTGAAGGGCGCTTCGCGAAGCGCCCCTACATGAGCGTGTACTTGTCAGTTGCATAACCGCGCCGGCCAGAGCCAGGTCTAGTTCAAGCGTGAGATTCCTTCTCGGTCCACCTCGAAGCGAATAGTGGTACACGGTGCCCTTGTCGCGGAAACGGCGGGCGGTGGCCGACATCGCCCGGCCGCAGTCGGCGCAGAACAGGAAGCCTCGGGAGAGCTGGTACGCGCACAACGGGCTGACCGACGAGCAGTGGGGCTACTGGAAGGCGCTCTTGGGTTCGCCTTCGGAAGAGACTCTAGCCTTATACCCTGACCTGGAGAGGTTCGACCTCGGCGGAACCTTAAACAGGTATTGGCAGCGGCTCCTCTTGAGCCTATGCCCCTTATCGTGCTCTCCTCGGACGAGCCGTTCGATCTTACGCCTTTCGTCGATGCCAGAGCGGTGCCGGCCGACGAAGTGGAGGAGTTCGACGATATCCTCTTTCGAGCCGTTCTTGATGCCAGGGCTAATCTTGTGAGCCAGGTGCCGGGCGCCAGGCACATTACGAAAACGCACAGCGGCCATTACATACACCAAGAGCGACCTACGCTTGTGATCGACTCGGTTCGTGAGGTCGTAGAAGCCACCCGCAAGAAGGCGTGCGCGCTCGGGATTAAGAACCACGGTCAGTGCACAATCAAGGCCGAAAAGCACCCACGACGATAGATAATACGTCAAGGTGCTACAGAGCCGGGGTTCGTAGCAGCTCCGGCCCTTCTCCTTGCCCTATTCACTCGCGTGCGTGGAAGAAGGGTTCTGCGAATTTGCCCTGACGGCGTTCTAAGAAGTTCGCGAAGAAAAGGTCGAAACCTAGCTCATTTGCGTGATGCGTGTCCTTTGCTCGGGGTCTAGGCTGTAATCGTTAACGTGGCCAACAGACTGCCGCGTGGAGGCGCAGGACAGCTCCCTGTCTGGGCTCTCCTCCAGTAAGTCGCCTAACCCGACGTTTCCTATGCTGCCAAGACAGACAACCCGAAAGGAGATACCAGATGGCACGTTACGGTGTAGTGGTCCTCTCGATCGTCATGATGGCCGCAACAGCGGTCCTCGCTGGGGCTTGCGGTACGCAGCCCGGCGAGACGCCGCAGGTAGGAAAGATGCAGCGCGAGTCCAAAGCGGTCGATCCTAACAACGCCCAGTCCGTCCGCGCTAAGCTCAAGATGGGCGCAGGAAAGTTGAACCTAACCGGTGGCGCAGACCGGCTCATGGAGGGAGAGTTCTCCTACAACGTCTCAGACTGGAAGCCCAAGGTGAGCTACGACGTAAGCGATAAGAAGGGCGAGCTCGTCGTCAAGCAGGGAATCGCCGAGGGCGCCGGCCTAAGTGGTGACGCACGTAACGAGTGGGATATTCGCCTGAACGACGAAGTGCCCACCGATCTCGTGGTGCAGATGGGCGCGGGAGAGAGCGATCTGGATCTAGACAGCCTTACCCTAAGGGGGCTTAACCTCCAAATGGGGGCAGGCAAGACCACGGTGGATCTCACGGGCGACTACGCCAAGGGCTTCGACGCCAGCATACGGGGCGGGGTGGGGGAGGCAACGGTGCTGCTTCCGAGCGCGGTTGGGGTAAAGGCGAAAGCCGAAGGTGGCATCGGCAAGATCGACGCTAAGGGGCTCCGGAGGGGGGCGACTTGTACATCAACGACGCCTACGGCGAATCGGATGTCAACCTCAACGTGGACGTCCAAGGCGGGGTCGGTCAGATCAACCTGGAGGTCGTCTAGGTACCTTCTTCGGACTATTCACCCATCCGCGTAGAAGGCAGATAGGAGAAGAGAAGGTACGAGAAGCGGTCGGGCGTACACGGTGGTGGCGGTGCTCGCGATGGGGCCGTTGCTGGGCGCCGTCTCTTTGGCTTGGGGAGATCCAGGCGCCACCGGATCCATCGGGAGCGGTGCGGTGAACTCCGATCCTGCCCCCGCCGGGGGTGGAGGGGCAAAGCAGACGCCCCTCCTGATGCGCGTCTTGGACGCGCCGCAGCCGGTGAAGGGTTCCGACGAGAAGTACCATCTGGTCTACGAGCTCGTGCTCACCAACTCCTCGTCCGGCACGGCGACGGCGGAGTCGGTGTAGACGATAGACGCGAAGTCGAAAAAATCGTCGGCACCCTCGCCGGTGCCGACGTCGCCGCCCGCACGACGCTGCTAGGCGACGTAAGCAGGGAGACTGCCGAGAAGATAGGCAGCGGGCGGGTCGCCATCCTCTTCCTCGACGCGACGTTCGACGATCTTCGAGACGTCCCCAAAGCCATCGAGCATCGCGTGAAGGCGAGCTTCGATCTTCCCACCGGGTTCGGGAACAACCTCTTCCCCGCCAGGACGACCGATATCGGTGGTGGCACCGAGGTCTTGAACAAGAAGCCGGTCGTCGTAGGCTCGCCCCTCAAAGGCAAGAACTGGGTGGTGTCCAACGGCTGCTGCACGGTCTCTATCCATCGTGGCGCCATACTCGCCATGGACCAGAAGCTCCTGGCGGCGGAACGCTACGCCATCGACTGGATCCGATCGGACGACCAGGGCCATATCCTCCTTCCCGACGATAACATCAGGCTCACGGACTTCCCTGCCTACGGCAAGCCGATCCTCTCGGTGGCAAACGGCAAGGTCGTGAAGGCCGTGGATGGGTACCCCGACCTCAAGCCCAGCGTGCTGGACCCCGACCTGACGCTGAAGGACGCCCCGGGCAACCACGTGATCGTCGATATCGGTGGCGGTAGGTACGCCATATACGCACACCTGAAGCCGGATAGCATCACGGTAGAGGAGGGCGACCGGGTCAGGCGCGGTCAGCAGATCGCCCTGCTGGGCAACTCGGGCAACACCTTCGCCCCCCACCTGCACTTCCACTTGATGGACGCGCCGTCGGCGCTCGGGGCCGACCACAACCTGCCCTACGTCTTCGGCTCGTTCGCCTACCAGGGCCGCATCGAAGACGACCTCAGCCCTGTCCTGCTGGGAACCCCGAGCATCGCGAGGAGGAACTCCCGCTGGCCCAGTCCGTCGCCAACTTCGGCGCGTCCGGAGGGGGAGTAAAGCATGACCGAAGCGCTAGCAGCGTCAACCGCCGAAATCAGAACGGACGCGCGCCACGGGCTAGCCGTGTTCTTCGCCCTCGTCTTGGTACTCTCGGGCACCGTCGAGGCGATCTGGATCCTGAACCCCGAGATAAGCATCCTGGTCATCCCGCTCATGTGGAGCCCAGCGGTTGCCTCGGTCATCACGCGCCTAATCTTCAAGGAGGGCTTCTCCTACGTCTCCTTCCGGTTCGGGGGCTCCGCACCTTGCTGTGGTACGCGCTTGGCCTGGCCGTGCCGACCGTCGTCGGGCTCCTCGCCTTTGGCACCGCCTGGCTTACGGAACTGGTCGGACCGCTCTATTCTTCGGCGCGACCTCCCAGGTACTTTGCGAGGAAACGTTCGGCGGCGGCGTAGAATTTCAGGCGGTTTTCGGGACGGGCGAAGCCGTGGCCTTCGTCCTCGAAGAGCAGGTACTCGTAGTCGATGCCTTTGTCTTTCATGGCGGCGACGAACTGCTCTGATTCGGCCTGCTTTACGCGCGGGTCGTTGGCGCCCTGGGCGATGAGCATCGGTATCCTGATGCGGTCCGCGAAGAACAATGGCGAGCGCGACTCGAGGAACTCTCGCTCCGTTTCGGGGTTGCCGACCCGTTCGTAGAAGGTGGAGAGGAGAGGTTTCCAGTAAGGGGGGATGCTTGTTATGAGCGTGATCAGGCTTGAAGGACCCACGATGTCCACCGCGCACCGGAAGAGGTCCGGCGTGAAAGTGGCCCCGACGAGCGCCGCGTATCCGCCGTAAGACCCGCCGTAGATGGCGACCCGCTCCGCGTCTGCAACGCCATTCTCGACGGCCCATCCGACCGCGTCGCCGAGGTCGTCGTGCATCCTGCCGCCCCACTCCTTGTTGCCAGCGTTGAGGAATTTTTTGCCGTAGCCCGTCGAGCCCCGGTAGTTGACCTGCAGGCAGGCGTAACCCCTGTTGGCGAACCACTGCGCTTCGGGGTTGTAGCCCCACCCGTCACGCGCCCACGGGCCACCGTGCACATCGAGCACCATGGGCACGGGTCTTTCTGAGCTTCCCGGCGGCAGGGTCAAGTAGCCCTCTATCGTCAGACCGTCGCGGGAGGTGAAGGAGACGGGCTCCATTCTGGCGAGGTCGTATTCGGCGAGATCGGGGCGGGCGTCGAAGAGGTGCCCGCCGCTTCTCGTCTCGCGGTCGTAGGAGTAGTACGAGGCCCCGCCGTCGTCCGCTGTGAAGGAGACTAGCCAGTTCTCGTCCGCCCGGTCGCGGCTCGCCACGGCGAAGTCCCCGCGCCTCAAATCCGCTATGACCTCGAAGTCTTCCTTGACGTCGTCGTCGAGCACCACCCAATCCGTCCTCGCGCGCTCGACGGCGGCGGCCTGTACCTCGTGGGTCTCGGGGTTAGTTAGTACTTGGCCCACGTCGTAGCGCGGGTCCTCGATCAGTGTTTCCACATCGCCGCTCGCGAGGTCGAGCAGGACCAGGCGTGCGGCGTTGGCCTCGCGCGAGTCCAGGAGGTACAGCTTCGTGCCGTCGTCTTGGGTAAAGCCTACAGGGGCGCTGGAGAGGGCGTCCTCTTTGTCCCAGCCGAAGAGTTTGCGCCAGTCCGCGTCTTCTGTATCTCTGAGAAGCAAATCAAAGCCGCCATCCGGGGTTGCCGCCATTGCGGCGCGAACCTCGAACTCCGCGTCCGCTACCCAGCCGACGACGTTGCCGGGATTTTTGGCTGCGAGCTGCAAGCCGCCGGTCGAGAGGGTGAGGCGGTAGACATCGTGGAGCTCCGGGTTGTCCCTGTTCAGCGCCACGAGCAGCGTGTCGGGGAAGTGGCGGCTCTTGTCCACGATCTGGGCCCGCACGTCGTCAAACGGTGTCAGGTCGCGGTCCTCTTTCGTGGATGCGTCCACGGCGTGCACGCGCCAGTTCTCGTCGCCGCCCTCGTCCTGTAGGTAGACGATATGCTGGTTGTCTTCAGCCCAGAAGCACACCCTGATGCCGCGCTTGCGGTCGTCGGTAACGGGCCCGAAGTCCTCGAGCGGGGCCCCGACGGGGCCGACCCAGACGTTAAGGAGGCCGTCCTTCGGAGCGAGGAAGGCGAGGCGTTCCCCATCCGGGGAGAGACGCGGGCCTATGCGCTCGGGGTTGCCGAACAGGACCTCACGTGGGATCAGGGGTACGGTCATGGGTTCCTCCCTGCGGTCGGAAGCAAGTCAGCATTTCAGCGTCACGAAGTTTAGCGTTTGCTGGGCGTTGTGTACGGTAGATTCTGTGTATGGCTGATGGAGAGATCAGGAGGTCCGAGGTCAGGCGCGTCGTACGGAGGACGAGCGACTTCTATTATGGGCCGGAGCAGGCGGCGTTCAAGGGGAAGGACGCCTGGCGGGTCTTACGGATCATGGGCGAGTTCGTGGAGCGTTTCGAGGAGCTGGCCGACCTCGGTCCGGCGGTGACGATTTTTGGGTCGGCGCGCATCAGTCACGAAAACCCTATGTACGGGGCCGCTACGGGGGTAGGACGGCTGCTGGGCGAGGCCGGGTTCACCATTATTACGGGCGGTCCTGGGGGATGGAGGCCGGGGCGCCTTCGGTGGAGCTGAACATAGACTTGCCTTTCGAGCAGTACGTTAATCCTTACGTGGACGCCGAGTTGGATTTCAGGTACTTCTTCGTGCGCAAGGTCATGCTCGTCAAGTACTCGCGGGCCTTCGTTATCTCTTCCCGGGCGGGTTCGGGACCATGGACGAGCTCTTCAAGGCGCTCACGCTCATACAGACCGGTAAGATCCGAAACTTCCCCGTCGTCCTCTTCGGCCCCGAGTACTGGCGCGGCCTTGTCGAATAGGTGCGCATCACGATGGTCGCCGGCGGCAAAACCACCGAGGCCGTCCTGGGCCTCATGGCCCTAACCGACTCGCCGGAAGAGGTGCTCGAGCTGATCCTCTCCTCGACGCGCGAAGGCTATAGCAAGAACTACGAGAAAGAGACCCGCGAGGCCACGCGCAAGGCGCTGGAAGGAACACGCGCTTGAGCATTTCGGCACTTCAGCTTGTCAGCCTTTTCTTTCCTGAATTGCCGATGTGCTGGCCGGCTGAGAGCTAGCAGGGAGAGCTACCCGCTTCGCAAGCTGCCTCAATAAAACCTCTTCGGCGTGATGGCGATGAACGCGTGGGCCTCCTGCCGGATTCCTTCTTCGAGTTCCGCTTCGTCGCGGTGGTAGAGACCGATCAAAGTCCAACAATCGTCAAGTCCCACCCACGCCGACAGGTCGGCAGGGTAGTCCAGATCAACCGCCATACGATACAGTTCTTGGGTGAGCCGCCTCGGCGGTAGACGCCCCGAGAGGAAGTCTTCGCACAGGTCGCGGGCGCGCTGCCCGAGGAGTTCCTTGCGCCGCAGCGATGGCCATCCCATCTCGTTCAAGCTTCGCCGGAAGAGGGCGTCGGCCTCCCACGGGTTCGGAAGCTTCTCCAGTGTGAGGCTCGCCAGGACGCGCAGGCTCTCCGAGTCCGCGCCACCTTCGAGGGCGTGTTCGCCCACGAGATCCTGTCCCGTACCCACCGGCGCAGGCGACTTTGATCGCGAGGTCGCGTCGCGTTTCCCCGTCCACGGATCGCCTGCAACCCGACGCTGGCTAGCCAGCGTTCAGCACGTCGGCCACGGAATAAAGGCCGGGACGCGCGCTCGCCGCGAAACGCGCGGCCCGAAGCGCGCCGTCGGCGAAGGTGCGACGTGAGAGGGCGCGGTGAGTGATCTCGACCTCTTCACCGCCCGAATAGAAGACGAGTCGGTGCTCGCCTACAACCGCGCCGCCGCGCAGGGCGTGGATGCCGATCTCGCCTTCCTGCCTGGGTGAGAGGCCTTCCCGCCCGTATACTGCGACCTCGTCTAGGTCTTTTTCTCTTCCCTCAGCCGCTGCTCGCGCGAGAAACAGGGCAGTGCCGGAGGGCGCGTCCTTCTTGTTCCTGTGGTGCACCTCCACCACCTCGATGTCGTAGCCGTAGCCCAGCTTCGCTGAGAGCTCGCGCACGATCCCCTGCAACAGGTTCACCCCGACGCTCATGTTCGGGGCGAGCACGATGGGGACGTTCCGCGCCGCCTCCTCGACCTTTTGGAGTTGGTTTTCTGAAAGTCCCGTCGTCCCGATGACGTGCGGTTTGCTGTAAGAAAGGTGCTCTACGGTCGCCTCGGGGATCGTAAATTCGATCAGGACTTCGGCTGACCCCGGCGGGTCTTCCGTGGCCTTTACGCTCGCCGTTCCCGAGCCACAGAGCTTGCCGAGATCGGAGCCGAGCTCGGGGGCGCCGGACTCGACGGTACCGCCGACCAGTTCTATTCCTTCCGTTTCGATGGCGGCGCGGCACAGTTCGCGGCCCATGCGGCCGGCCGCCCCGATTATGGCTACGCGGGTCACACTTCCTCTGGGGTCGGGAGGAGATGATTCAACTCCTCCATCGTGCACCTGAGGGTGTCGAGGTTGTCGCCTTGCAGTGGGATCATGGGCAGGCGCATCTCGTCCGAGCAGAGGCCCAGGATGGAGGTCGCTGTTTTGACCGGGATGGGGTTGGTCTCGACGAAGAGGGCCCTGAAGAGCGGCAGGAGCTCGTAGTGGAGCTCGCGGCCCCACTCCCAGTCGCCGGCCGAGAGGGCGCCTACCATGTCCGAGACCGCGGCGGGGGCGACGTTCGAGGCCACGGAGATCACACCGTGGCCACCGAGCGCCATGAGGGGTAGCGTCATCGGGTCATCCCCTGAGAGCACGGCGAACTCCTCGCCGCAGAGGCTCTTTATGTCGCTCACCATGTTCATCGAGAGCGTCGATTCCTTGACCCCGACGATGTTCGGAACGTCGGCGAGGCGGGCTATGGTCTCGGCGGAGACGGTCACGGCCGTCCTGCCAGGGATGTTGTAGAGGACCATGGGAAGGTCGGTGCTCTCAGCGACTGTGGCGAAGTGCCTGTACAGTCCCTCCTGGGTCGGCTTGTTGTAGTAGGGCGCGACCTGCAAAGAGCCGTCGGCACCCTCCTCCCGGGCCATCTTCGTGTACTTGATCGCCATGTCCGTGCTGTTCGAGCCCGTGCCGGCTACGACTGGCACGCGACCGGCAGCGACTCTGACCACGGTGCCGATAACGAGCCTATCTTCCTCCTCGCTCATGGCGGGGGTCTCGCCCGTGGTACCGCAGGGGACGAGGCCGTGGATGCCGTGCTGGATCTGGAACTCCACCATCCCTTCGAGCGCCTCCACGTCCACCTCCCCGTTCCGAAAAGGCGTAACGAGGGCTGTGAACGCGCCGCTAAACATCTCTCTCCTCCAGCTCGAAATGCCTGTGCAAAACTCTTACCGCCTCTTCTACCCTTCCGGCAGGCAACACGCAAGTCACTTGTATCTCGGAAGTCGATACGAGCCTTATCGGAATGCCCGCCTCCCCAAGCGTGGCGAACATCCTGGCCGCGTAGCCAGGACGATTGAGCATCCCAGTCCCCACGACGGAGACTTTGCCAAGCTCTTCTTCACCCTCGACCCGCCCACCCAGCGAGTCCGCAACACCGCCCGCGAGCCGCAGCGCTTCGCCAAAATCGGCGCGGCGGACAGTGAAGGCCACGTCGGAGGCGCCTTCTTTGGGGGCGCTCTCCACGATGACGTCGACGGAGATGCCCGCTTCGGCCAGAGGCGAGAATGCGCGGCTCATCGTGCCGGGGCCGGTCTTTATGCCGGTGAGGGTGATGCGCGAGACGTCCAGGTCGTGGACGATCCCTGCGACCGTCTCGCGCGTTTCGAGGTATTCCAAATCGTTTCCTCCCGTGATGATCGTACCCGGGCCTTCTTCAAACGAGCTCTTCACGTGGATCTCGACCCCGTACAACGCCCCGAGCTCGACGGCCCGCGGATGCATCACCCTCGCGCCCCGCCACGACATCTCTGCCATCTCGGAGGAGAGTATGATGGGTATGCGACGTGCCCCCGGGACTATGCGCGGGTCGGCCGTGTAGACGCCGTCAACGTCCGTGAAGATCTCACACCGCTCCGCCCCGAGTGCCGCAGCGAGTGCCACCGCCGTCGTGTCCGACCCCCCGCGCCCGAGCGTCATTATGTCACCTAAAGCGTTGATCCCCTGAAACCCGGCGACGATGGCGACCTGGCCCTCGTCGAGCAGGCCGCGCAACCGGTCGGGCTGAACCCCCGAGATGATCCCAGAACCATAGCGTCCCGTGGTCTTCATGCCGGCCTGCGGACCCGTAAGCGAAGTGGCTGCGACGCCCCTGTCGTGCAGGGCCATCGCAAGCAAGGCCACGGATTGCAGCTCCCCCGTGGAGAGGAGTTGGTCGATCTCGCGCGGAGAAGGGTCGCGACTGACCTCGCTTGCCAGCCGCAAGAGCCTGTCGGTCTGCTTACCCATCGCCGAGACGGTCACGACGAGGCCGAGACCCGAATCGTGGGCCCGCTTTATCCTCTCGGCGACGGCCCTAACGTGCTCCGTCGTCGCCACCGAGCTCCCGCCGTACTTCTGGACGATGATCCCCAAGAACGATACCTTCCGACGATCCTTTGCCTCGAAGCATAAGGCATAAGGCATCAGGTTTCAGGTAGGGACCGCACGAGCTCCTAAGCGGCAGGGAGCCGCATCCGAAACCTGACGGCTGAAGCCTGCCGCAGGCGCGCAGCTCCTACGGCAACGGCTGGCCTCCCGTGACGCCGAGGGTCTCGCCGTTCACGTAGCTCGCTTCCTGGGAGGCGAGGAAAACGAAGGCCGGGGCCAGTTCGGTGGGCTGCGCGGGGCGGCCCATCGGGGAGGTGCCGCCGAAGCTGGAAACCGTATCGGCGGGCATGGATGCGGGTATGATCGGGGTCCACACAGGACCGGGCGCCACGGAGTTGGCCCGCAGGCCGTACTGCACGACCTCCATGGCAAGACCCTTGGTGAACGAGATAATGGCGCCTTTGGTGCTCGAGTAGGGCAGCAACGTCGGCGAGGGTTGGTAGGCCTGGATGGAGCAGGTGTTGATGATGGAACCGCCCTCGGGCATGTGTGGCAGCGCTGCCTTGACCAGCCAGAACATCGCATAGATGTTGGTCTTGAAGGTCCGGTCGAGCAACTCGGTCGATACGTCTGCTATCCCTTCAACCGTCATCTGGTGGGCGGCGTTGTTGACGAGCACGTCTATCCGGCCGAACTCGTCAACGGCCTTCTGGATGAGCGCCTGGCACTGGGCCTCGTCGGCAATGTTTCCGGGCACCCTGACGGCCTTGCGTCCAGAGTCCTCGACGGCCTGGGCCGACTTCCGGGCGTCAGGCTCCTCCTCTTCCAGGTAGGAGAGCACCACGTCGGCGCCCTCGCGGGCGAAGGCGAGCGCGACGGCCCGTCCTATACCCGAGTCGCCGCCCGTTATAACGGCCTTCTTTCCTTCCAGCTTGCCGCTCCCCCTGTAGGTCTCGGCGCCGTAGTCGGGTTCGGGCTGCATCTCCTGCTCGAGGCCGGGGTGCTGGTCCATCTGGGTCTGCTCAGGGTACTCCGGCTGCGGGTATTGCTGGGTCGGGTCCTGCTTGGTGTGCTGGTCCTCAGTCATTTCGGCCGTCCTTTCCTATCGTGAGACTCGGCTGCCTTTCCCTTTCTCTCCTCACCTCAAACAGGTACGAACCTTTCCATGTTTAGGCTGCACGATACCGGGGGGATATCCACCGGAGCACATACGGATAGACATATATCGGCGGGGAGTAAGCATGAGCGATAGCAAATCGGCCGAGGGGACCTTCGAGGGGTACAAGAAGGGCGAAGACGTACCGCTATTCTCGTACGGCGTGTTGGCGGGTACGTTCAACCTCCTGTTCGCGCTCTTCCTTCTTGTGGCGAGGGTTTCCGGAAAACCAATACCGGAGCGCATGGACGCGAAGGACATCGCGTTGCTCGGGATGGCGACGCACAAGGTCAGCCTGGTCGGCTCGCAGGACGCGATCACGAGCCCGCTTAGGGCCCCTTTCACCGAGCTCAACGAGACGGAGAGCCCCAAGAAGGTGGACGAGAATCCAAGGGGCGAAGGCATCAGGAGGTCCGTGGGCGAGCTCCTGACCTGCCAGTTCTGCCTCAGCGTATGGGTGGCCTCCTTCTTCACCTACGGGTTCGTGCTATTGCCGCGCGTCAGCCGCCTCGTGGCAGCCGTCTTCGCCGCGGTCACCGTCTCGGACTTTTTGCATCAGATCTACAAAGCGCTCATGAATCAGGCGTGAAGGCGGTTCGCAAAAGGTCAGAACCTTTTGCGAACCGCGCTGTCAGCGGTCAGCTCCTTATTTTGGCTGATGGCGCGGTTTTCGCTTCGGGCGGGTTCTCTACCGAGCTTCGAGCTCGCACTTTACTGTCCTGCCTTCTTTCATGATCAGCTTTATGTTGTCGCGGTTCTGGAGGATAGCGATATCTTCCAGTGGGTTTCCTTCAACCACGAGCAGGTCCGCGAGTTTGCCTTGCTCGATGGTGCCGAGATCGTCTTCCATTCCGAAGAGCTCTGCGTTGGTCTTCGTGGCGGACACAAGGCTCTCCATGGGGCTCATGACTTCGGTTTTGATCTCGAGTTCACGCGCCCTGCGGTCTTGCAAGGATCCTAAGAGGTCGGAGCCGGAGGCGATCTTCACGCCGGCCTCGTAAGCGTAGCGTAGCGCCCTTATGCCGAGCGCGCGCGCCTCGTCGATCTTGCGGATGACGGATTTGGGCACGCCGTAGTCCCTCCCCTCGTCGGAGAGCGCTTCGTACGTGACAAGCGTCGGCACGAGGTAGGCCCCGGACCGTGCGATGAGGCGGGCCGTCTTCTCGTCTATGAGGTTTCCATGTTCGATGGAGCGTACGCCCGACTCGAGGCAGTTCCTCACGCTCCGGTCGTTGTAGGCGTGGGCCATCACGTAGGTTCCGGCGGCCTCGGCCTCCTCGACGGCGGTGTGCAGTTCCTGAAGGGTGTACTGGGTCGCCGCGAGCTCGTCCGCGGGGGACATCGCGCCGCCCGAGGCCATCACCTTGATCTGGTCTGCCCCGAGCCTGAGTTGCTCTCTTGCGGCGCGCCTCACCGCGTCGGCCCCGTCGCAGACCACCGAGCGCATCCCTGCCGTGGGGCAGAAGATCTCGGGCGGTTGCGTCTCGGTCGCTCTACGCCAGTCTCCGTGCCCGCCCGTCTGCGAGAGCGGCCGGTCGCTTACGAGCAACCGCGGACCCTGGACTATCCCCCGCTCCACCGCCGCCTTGAAGCTCCAATCGGTCCCTCCAGCGTCCCTCACGGTGGTGAAACCCCGGTGGATGGTGTCTTCGAGGACCCTGGCCATCATCAGGGCGACGAGGTTGGATGGATGCTCCCTGTGCTGGTCGAGGATGTTGACGTCGACGGCGCCTATGTGGACATGAGCGTCGGTCAAACCAGGCATCAGGGTCATCCCGTCACAATCGAAGATAGAATCGTGCCTGGCCGTCTGAGGGCTATTCCCGGAGCGGACTTCCGAGATCCTACCCCCCTCGACGACGACGGAGGCACGCTCGCGCGGCTCGTTACCCGTGCAATCGATGAGCAGGGTGTTAATCAGAAGCGTGGTCTCCGCCACCCCTCGCCCCTTCCCGTAGAGCCGTCCTCGACACAGAGTACAAAACTAACCTCCGTTAAGGTCCCGCGCAACCGCGATTGTCCGGTCAGCGGGCCTCGGGTATGCCTTGGTTCGGAGCTTCGGCGATGGGGGAGTGGAGCGAGATCTCGCCTGTTCTCAGGCGCGTCCAGAGGGCTATCAGGGAGATCCCGAGCAGCATGACAATGGGGGCGAGCAACCCGCCCTCCGGGCCGAAAGGACCCCCGGTCCAGAGATCCAGCCCCGTCTGATTCGTGGCGAGGAAGGTCGCGCCGAGCGGCCAGAATCCGCTTACGGGGAAGCCGTAGACGGCGCCCTGGAAAAAGTTCCAGGTGATGTGTAGTCCTATCGGGATCGCCAGCTCGCCCGAGATCACGTACCCGAACCCGAGCATCAGGCCGGCGAGGACTATGTTTAGCGTGCTGACGAACGTCGCGCTCGGGTTGTCGGCGTGCAAAAGGCCGAAGAAAACCGAAGAGAGGACCCACGCGAGCAAGACGGCGCCGCGGGGACCGAGGGCCGGGTAGTTGAGGCCCTCGGCCGCGTTTTTCAGCTGATATCCCCGGAAGACCGTCTCCTCGTAGAAACCTACGCACAGGTACATCGCGACCGGCAGGAGGACGGAGAGCGCGAAAGGTCCGCTGGTCCCGAAGGTCTCGAACGTTCCAACAACCTCGACCCAGCCCAGCCCCAGCTCGACGACGAAGACCACCGTGATCAGCAATGCGCCGAGGGCCATCCCGAAGAGCAGGTCCAGCCACCATCCGCTCCCGAGATGGAACCCAAAATCGGAGAAGGGTCGCCTGTCGAGAAAACGACCAGCCAGCCACACGCTCAGGGCGGCCCCCAGAAGTCCTGCCACACCACTCGCGAGCGGTATCGTGGGCGAGTCCGGTACGACGGACCGGCCGCCCGAAACGGCGAGCAACAACGCGACCGCGAAAACGTTGAAAAGGAGCGACACGAGCACCCTGAAGGCCAAGTACTGGACCACCAACCGCCACAGCGCCCTCAGCCGACCCTCGAAAACTAGCATTTCAGCACTTCAGCTTCGCCTGCGAGGGTCCTGGCTGACAAGCTGAAATGCTGAAAGCGGAGGCCGCAGGCCGGAGCGTGCCGAAATCGAGCGCTCTAGCGCTCGATTTCGACCGTATCGTCGAGGGCCTTTGCGTAGTAGCGTACCATTTGCTGGAAGGCGTCGAGTTCCTTGAAGGCCTTTCTGCCTGAGCGGCCCCATCCTTCGAACCTTTCTTTGAAGAGGATGGTGGTGAACAAGACGCCACGGTAGTAAGTGGTGAGTTGATCCAGTTCCATGGCGCATTCGTCGGGGCGGACGCTGCTCTCCCTTGCCCGGGCCGCGCCGACCTGGAACTCGGGTTCGCCCGTGAGACGTTCTATCCTGCTGTCGAGCCCTCGCAGGCTGGCGAAGACCTCGTCGTCCGTCGGCCTGTCCGCGAAGTCGCTGCCCTTGTAGAGGTAGCGGACCTCCCCCGACTGGTCGACGACGACGATGGAAGGCAACGCCACGCCCTCCTCGGCGTCCCACAGGCTGAACAGGCGGGCGAGCTCTCCTTCGGGGTCGCTGAGCAGGGGGAAAGGGAGCTGGAGTTTCCCTACCATCCTCGCGTTGTGGGATGGGGGATCGACGCTGATGCCGGCGAGTTGGACCCCCCGCCCCTCGAACTCTTCGATCTGCCTGGCGTAGCTGGCGAGCTGCCCGTTGCAGTAGGGATCCCAGTCGCCGCGGTAGAAGATGAGCATCACCGGTCCCAGCTCCAGCTGGCCTGAGAGGCTCCAGGGATAATCCTGCTGATCCGGCAGCTCGAAGTACGTGACCTTCTGCCCGACGTCCAAATCGGCCACTCGACGCTCCTCCCCTCGTTCACCCGTCAGGATGCGAATATAGCACCGTCGGCGCCGACGCGACGCGAATCCCCCTAATTGCCCCCACCGTATTGCGACTCGGCCGGGGTCTGATCTTCGGGCGGTGGAGCGGCGGGGACCACGGGCGTCCTCTCGGAAGATGTAGCAGGGGCCGCCGCGGGCGATGCTACAGGCGATGCTGCGGAGGATTCTGTGGGGGAGGCCGTGGCTGACGCCGATGCCGTCGGCGGGATATCAGCGGTTGAGCCGGTTACATTCGTGGTGCTCGTGCCCGTCCTCGTGGTGTTTATGGCCGCTGTGGCGGGTGGATTCAGGAGTCCGCGGGCAAAGCCTTGCGCGCGGGGCAGGGTCACCTGTCCCGACCCTTCTTGCAACAGACCGAACAGGATCGTACCGAGCAAAGCCAGCATCGCGACGGCGGCGACCGCCAGGGTCCGTGATGTCCTCCGCCTTCGCGCCACGGCCACCCTGCGGAGCGCGGCGTGAGGTGCTTCCCTAAGAGGTTCCGTCTTCGCCTCAAGCGCGAGCACCGGAGGGAGGCCGTCCCGAACGCGTTCGAGGTCGGTCAGGAGGTCCATCGCGCTCGCGTAGCGCTCGGCGGGGTCCTTAGCGAGCAGCATGACGACCAGGGCGTCCATCCCTTCGGGGATGTCCGGGTTCAGGTCTTTCGGTGGGCGCAGCGACTCGGTGACGTGCTTCATGCACACGGCG
Organism: Actinomycetota bacterium; assembly: GCA_046733115.1. Classification (GTDB taxonomy): domain Bacteria; phylum Actinomycetota; class Rubrobacteria; order Rubrobacterales; family Rubrobacteraceae; genus Rubrobacter_D. The sequence goes on from JBKPOM010000253.1 coordinate 25,306, forward strand.
ATGGAGTTGTCGGCGGTGAACGGCAGTTCGCCGGTCAGCATCTCGTAGAGGATCACACCGAGCGAGTAGAGGTCGCTCGCGGGGCCAACCGGCTCGCCCAGTGCCTGCTCGGGCGAGATGTAGCCCGCGGTGCCGAAGATGGCGTTCGACGCGGAGCTCGTGACGGCCGAGGCCGCCCTAGCTATGCCGAAGTCCGTCACCTTCAGGTCTCCCGATGCGGTCACGAGGACGTTCTGGGGTTTTATATCGCGGTGGATCACACCTCGCTCGTGCGCCGCTTCGAGAGCGTCGGCTATCTGCGCCCCGACGGCGGCTGTCTCACGTGCCCCGAACGGCCCTCGCCGCTCTATGTGCTCTTTCAACGTGCCGCCGGGCACGTACTCCATCGCGATGTAAGAAGTCCCGTCCTCCGTCTCGCCCCTGTCGTAGACTTGGACGATGTGCGGGTGGGAGAGGGAAGCCGCGCTGCGGGCCTCCCGCCTGAAACGCTCTGTGAACTCCTCGTCCCCGGCGTACTGGCTCCTCAGCACCTTGAGGGCAACGTCCCTCTCCAACACCTCGTCGTGGGTCAGGTAGACCTCACCCATACCCCCGCTGCCGAGCGACTCACCCAGTGCGTAACGACCATCGACGATGTTACCGCGCATGGGACCTATTTTAACCGCCATAAGCAAAGATGGAACGTTCAGCATGCCGCTTGCGGCGGCTTTTATAGCGGTAGTCGGTGCAGTTGACCCACTCCTCCGACCATCGGCCTCGCGCGTGAATGGGCTACGTAGTGGTGTACGGTACGGTACCGCCTGACCCTCGACATAAAGATGGCTCAATACCATTGCACACCGCTATAGAGGGTGTTTGAGAGGGTGTTGAAAAGTCCTAGCAGGCCGCCGGAATCAGCCTTTAGGAGGCTGTGGAGGAGCGTTTCGGCGCTCACTTTGCCGTTTTTTTAAGACCTCCGTAGTAGCCCTTGGTCGTCTACATCGACCCTTCTCAGACACCCTCTAGAAACTGTTTTGGAAAGCCTCGATACGCTCCGGAGGTTGAGTCAAGTGCCGAGCAAACAGCGATTCTTGTTCCATTTGGTGTCTTGCTTCAGCAAAAATGTAGTGTTGAAGTGGTGTTTAGCCTTTTACCAAACAATATCTAGAGACTGTCTGGAAAGTAGCTGGACGGGTTGGATCGCGCGTTTCTTGGTAGCGCGAAGCGTCGAAAAAGGGTGCCTTGCACCCCGTTTCGCAGGCTCTTGGGACCACGAAATGGAGCCCCTCGGAGTTTCCAGACAGTCTCTCTACAGTGGGCTGCGGTAGCATTGACCCATGCACGTCATGCATATGCGAGCGGTTGAACACACCAACCGACGAGGGTTATGCAGGCATCATGCTGCGTAGGTCAACCACACCGAAAACGACGTACAGCGGCAATCAAAACTGTTGAACCATAGCACGGTATCCGCAGTGCTCGAAGAAGCCCCGCGCATCCCGAGCGCTGACCGCCGAGATCGCCCGACCGATCGTTTCAATCAGTGCCTGACGGCTGCGAGCCTCGGCTT
>JBKPOM010000254.1:0-19773 GCA_046733115.1 Actinomycetota bacterium
ACAGGGTTTTGCAGACCCTTGCCTAACCACTCGGCCATGCCGCCAGCGGCGCCGCTACGCGGCCAGAGCGGAAGACGGGATTCGAACCCGCGACCCTCACCATGGCAAGGTGATGCTCTACCAACTGAGCTACTTCCGCACTGGGGACTAATTTAGCACGGGGTCGGAGCTCTTACAAGCGGCCATTGAACCAGCGCCGGCGGGAGAAAACAACGTAGCGCATGATAAAGAAGCTGATGGTCGAAGCGACCGTTACGGAGATGATCTTGGCGACGTTGCTGGCGAGATAAGTCGGCACCTCCGTGTAGACGATGATCGGGTGGACTAGCGCCCAGAACAGCCCCTTGCTGATCCCGATGTTGACGAGAACCTGCAGCGCAGACAGGACTATCTGCCGCACGTCGTGCTCGGCCCTTCCCCAGAGAGTCCACAGCGTGTTCCAGATGTAGCTGTTGAGGTTGGCCAAAACGAGCGCGACGCCGTTGTAGAGAACGAGCAGCGTCACCTCGCGCGTCGGCTCCAGCCACAAAACAGGTTCAACACCCCGATGTCGATGGCGGCGTTGGACAACCCGACGACGGAGAACTTGGAGAACCGCTTGCCCCTGCTCTTGAGCTTGGACCTCGCCTCGCTCATGCCCCTCCAATCGCCTGCTCGTAGTACCCGCGCAAGGTCCGCGTCGACGATTTCCAGTCGCGCCGCGCTACCGCCGCGCGGGCGCTCTTTCCCATCCTGGTGCGCAGAGCGTCGTCGGATACAAGCTTCTTGACGGCCGCGATGAGAGATGCGTCGGAGGCGGGATCGTACAGGAGTCCCGTCTCGCCGTCGCCCACCACCTCGCCGGTCGCCCCCGCCCTGGCGGCGAGCACTGGCAACCCCGAGGCCAGCGCCTCTAGCATGGCTATCCCCAACGTCTCGGTGGTGGAAGGGAACACGAAGGCGTCAGCGGAGGCGAACGCCGTCGCGAGCTCATCGCCCTGCAACACACCCGTGAAAACGGTCCGCGTGCCGGCGTACTCCTCTTCGAGGTCCCGTCGCGCGGGCCCGTCCCCGACAAGCGCCAAGCGCACCCCCGATACCTCGTCTACAACGGACCTCAGCTTACCGATGTTCTTCTCGTGGCTGAGACGTCCGACGTAAAGGAGCAGCCGCTCCGACGGATGGCCGTTCGTTAGCCTGACCCGCCAGTCTTTCGAGAACCTGTCGGGGTGAAAGTGCGCAGCGTCGACACCCTGCGGCCACAGGTGGAGCCGCTCGATGCCTTCCCCGGCCAGATAACGGAGCGTCGCCTCCGAGGTACAGAGGTTGATGGCGGCACGGTTGTGCAGCCTTCTGGTATGCCAGCGGGTCACCCGGTCGAAGAGCTCTAGCTTGTAGAAGCGGGCGTAGGCCGCGACGTTCGTGTGGTAGGAGGCGACGAGCGGGATGTTGAGAGTTCGGGCGTAGAACGTCGCGCCCCATCCGAGCACGAAAGGGTTAACGGCGTGGATCAGGTCCGGCTCGAATTCGCGCAGCGCAAGCCCGATGCCGGGGTTTATGGGCGCCAGCTTGATCTGAGGGTAAGGCGGGAAAGGCACGCTGGAGACGCGGTGGATCGGAACTCCCTCGTAGGAGCCCGATCCCTCCCCATATTTCGGGGCTACCATCAGCATCTCGTCGCCCATCCCGAGCAGCTCCTCGATGGTGTGCCTGAGCCTCGTGACCACACCGTCCGTGGCCGGAAGGAAGGTCTCGGTGAAGAACGCGATGCGCAAATGGCCTTCTCTAACCGTACCCGACGGTACGGCTGTGGGCTACCTGGATGAACACCGGTCTGATCTCCTACAGGTTCGACACGATGGCCTGGGTGAACTCATCGGTCCCCGCGCTGCCGCCGAGGTCTTTGGTACGGGTCTCGGGGCTCTTCAAGGACTCCTCTATCCCGGCCAGCATCCTCTCGGCCTCGTCATCGTAACCGAGGTGGATCAACATGTTCTTCGCCGAGAGCAGAGTCGCGAGCGGGTTTGCGCGGTTCTGTCCCGCGTATTTCGGGGCCGAACCGTGCACCGGCTCGAAGACCGCGATCTCCTCACCAATATTCGCCCCGGGAGCGACACCAAGGCCGCCGGTAAGACCCGCGCACAGGTCCGACAAAATATCGCCGTAGAGGTTCGGGCAGACGAGCACGTCGTAGAGGTTCGGCTTCATGACGAGCTGCATGCACATGTTGTCCACGATGCGGTCATCTATCTCCTCGAAGTCGTTTTCATAGTCCTTGGCGACCTCAAAGAACACGTCCCTGAAGAGACCGTCGGTAAACTTCATGATGTTGGCCTTGTGCACCACCGTGATGTGTTTGCGGCTCTGTTCTTTGGAGCGTTCGAAGGCCATGCGGCAGATACGCTCCGTGCCCTCGCGGGTGATGATTTTGATCGACTCAGCCGCGTGCTTGCCAACCGTGTGCTCCACGCCCGCGTACAGGTCCTCGGTGTTCTCGCGATAGATGACGATGTCGATGTTCTCGTACGGCGTCTCTATGCCGGGCAGGCTCAGCGAGGGCCTGATGTTCCCGTACAGGTCGAGCTCCTTGCGAAGCGCCACATTGACGGACCGGAAGCCTGTGCCGACCGGCGTCGTCAGCGGCCCCTTCAGGGCCACCTTGTTACGTTCGATAGACTCGAGCACCGACTCCGGTAGGGGCGTGCCTTCCTCGTCCATCACCGCCTCGCCGGCTTCGGCGATCTCCCACTCAATATCGGCGTCGAGCGCGCCAATAACCTCTTTTACCGAGTCGGTTAGGTCGGGCCCGATGCCGTCGCCCGGTATGAGAGTAACCGTCTGCGCCACGCGCAAACCCCCTTCGCTGTAGACCGCCGACAGTATAGCGGCCAGCCACGAAGGCGGCTAATCGCGCGGCGCGGGAGCTGCGTCGGCTACTGGGCAGAGCTGAACGCGGCGGCCAGTATGGCCACTATGGCGAGACCGACGACAAATATCAGGATAAGAACGACGATCACCGGTATCAGCACCACGGCGACAGCCCGTCCTGTGGTCGTGGCGTGCACCTCGCGAATACCGATCACGGTCAACACGACGTTGTAGATGCCGATCGCGATCCCCACCAGGATGCCCAGGGATGCCCAGAATCGGTATATACGCCAGCCAGCTCAGGAGCTGAAGCACCGCCGCGTAGGCCACAACCCTGAAGGTAGCCTCATACCCGGCGTGCGAGCGCCTGATGATGAGAAGGACGAGCAGGTGGTAGATAGCCGCCCCAATAAACAGACCGATCGCCGTGCCAATCGGGATCAGTATTATGTTGGAGACCAAGCTACCAAGAGAACCGCCGAACCCGTTGCCCGTAGCCAGGGAGATGATGAAAGCGAGGATCCCACCAATCACCGCACTGATGAGGGCGCAGATGACCGCGAAGAGCAGTGGGTTCAGGAAGTCGCCCTCCCTGCGGATGCTCTTGAAGAAATTTACCGGATTCAAGAGGACTTCGCGCGCCATCCGAATAAAACTGGGTACGAGTTCCCTGTAACCGAAGTCTCCGCCAGCGGCCCCGCCCGATACCCGCGGTGGCGACGGCACGCCAGGTCCCCCGGAGGAGCCGCCCGCCCCTGCCTCCCCGCCAGATCCCGTGTTGAAGTCCACGCGAATCTCCTCCCATCGCCCTCCGAATAACTAATCGAAATGTATATGTTCTAAACAAACCGCGCAACCGCGGGCGAAGCGTCCATACGCCGCCCCAACGATTCCCGACCGGGTCGCACCGTGGTCCGATAGCGTGCTGTAGAATGGTCTTCAACAAGTGCGGTGTTCGGGAACGGGGAAGTTCTAATGTCCTCGACGATAGAGACCCTCGAGCGGGAGCTGGGCGAAGCCCAGGAGGAGCGAGAGGCAGAGCAGCGGGCCGTCGTGAGGGCCGAAAACGCGCACGAGGCAGCGTGCTCGGCGCGCGATGAGGCCTGGTCGGAAAGCTCGGCGACCGACCCTGAGGTCGCGGAGCTGACGGATCTCGTCTACCTCAGGCGGCGGGAGCTCTACGACGCGATAGACAGGCTCAAGGCGGCCGAGGGCAAGGAGCGCAGGATTAAGAGCCGCCTGATGTACGTTCTCCCCGCCGAACGGCGAAGGTACCTGTCAGGGACGATCGACGAGGAATTCGAGGGTCTACTGGAAGCCGTCAAGGAGGCGTACCGGGATGAGTTGCCCCGCGTGAGAATCGCCGTCGTAACGGAGAAGCCCGGCGAGGTGGACCTCCGCGGGGACGCGACGTGGCGGGCGCTGGAGCGTCTGTACTCGGGCACCGTACGCAGGTGGGTCGAGATCCGAAGCGATGGCGACCCCTCGGAGGCGGGCCGGATGGCGCGCCAGATCTCCTACTACGCGGGTGGCCATACCCCGCGCACCTTCGTGGGCCGTGAGGAAGTCAGGGCCGGCACCTTCCACGGCTGGAAGGAGCTCAGGCCGCTCGCCGGCTACGAGAGCGAGGAGGGGCGGATGTCGCTCGCCCGCATCACCACGAGGCGCTACCTCGACGAAAGCTCCGTCGCTCGTCTAAGCAAGCGCCCTCAGAGCCTCGTCCAGGTGGCCGAGATCGCACGCCTCTACCAGACCATGAACCTGACCGTGGACGAGATCCGCTGGCGCCTCGAACAGCTAATTTCCCTGCGCTTCGAAGTTCTCGAAGCCGTCTACAAACTAACGGGCGAACGTCGCCGATTCTCCTTCTACGAGATAGCCCGCGCCGCCCGCCTCCTGGACGGCCACTTCCCCGATTCCGGCGTCGCCGCCGAAGTCCTGGCCCAGTGCGTCAGCCAGGCACTAACAACAGGCGTCCCTCTAGTCGACGTCGCATATATGAACGTCACGACGGGCGAAGGCTTCTAGCACTTCCGCTAGTCAGCATTTTGTATATGCTGAAATGCTTAAGAGGGCCGAAGGTCCGTGAGATCGTGCTCCGGCACCGAAAGATTGTAGGGCCGCGCGGGCTTCTCGGCGAGGATGCGCACTTTGTAGACGAAGTCGGGGACGAACTCGCCCCTCCTCACTTCGATTATCTGCACAGGCTGTCCCGTGGCCTTCAGGGCCGCGCGTTCGTCCACTGCATAGCGGGCGGTCCGGTTGCGGTCGACCAAGTTCCCTCCTCGTCGTCGCCGACGTATAATTCTGGCACAGTTAGGAGAACTTGGAGAAGGAGGACCATGGCCGAGAGGTTCGATCTCGTTGTCGTGGGAGCGGGGCCCGGCGGCTCCTCGACGGCCTACCACGCCGCGAAGGCTGGGCTGAACACGCTGCTTGTCGACCGGCAGGAGTTCCCGAGGGACAAGATCTGCGGCGACGGCCTGATGCCGCACGCCGCCTCGGAGGTCGCCATGATAGGTCTCGCGGACTGGCTCGACGAGCCACACCACGGCCAGTTCACGGGCTTCTCGATCTACTCTCCTACCACCCTCCTGAGGCAAAACGTCCCCCCCACCCTGCACGGTCCCCACGGCTACGTCGCGAGGCGCCAGGAGACCGACGCCAAGGTGCTGGAGCGCGCCGTCTCGGCCGGCGCCAACCTCCGCACCAGGACTAGGGCCACGAATCTCGTGAGGTCCACATCCGGCCGTGTGACCGGCGTGGAGGCTGTGAATGGGGGTGACCCGACGCGCTTCGACACCCCGCTCGTGGTAGTCGCCGACGGCATAGGGGGCTTCGCCGGAAACGGGATGAAGGCCCACCAGAACGCGGTCGCCAGAAGGCAGTACTTCCGCGACGTGGAAGGCCCGGACAAGCAGAATCTGCACGTCTTTATTACGGGGGATATGAACTCGCACGGGGCCGGCTACGGTTGGGTGTTCTACTTAGGGGACGGCACGGCGAACGTCGGGGCCGGCGTCTCGACGGCGGCGCTTTCGCGTACGGGCCGCAACCTCAAAGATTTCTACGACCGCTTTCTCGAAGAGCTGCAGATGGTGGACTGGCTACGGAACGCCACACCGGAGGGCCCGCCGAGGAGCTGGTCGCTCAAGATGGGCATGTGGGGCGCGAAGCGCTACGGCCGGGGCGTGATGGCGGTGGGGGACGCGGGGAGCATGGTCCATCCGATAAGCGGCGAGGGCGTCGGTTACGCGTTGGAGTCGGGCCGCCTGGCCGCCGCCTGGGCCCACGAGGCGCTCGCCAGGGACGATTTCTCCGCCTCGGTTCTCTCGGGGTACGAGCGCCAACTCAGGCACAGGAGGGCCCGCGAGCACCTCTCGGGCTACGCGCTCGTCAACCTCGTGCCGAACCTGATGCTGCTCGAGCCCCTCTTCAAAGCCTGCGAGAAGGACAAGGAGGCTCGCCAAACGCTGGTGGAGGCCTTCACGGGCGACGCCCCCGTCTACAGCCTCCTCAAACACCCCCGCATGCTCACCCGAGCCTTAAAGGCTGGCGTCACGCAGAAAGTGCGGTCGTAACGACCACCCCATCCGACCAGTCGTCTGAAAGGCCCCGCCCGGGAACAGAGCGCAAAGGCCCCAGGGTCGCTATCATGCGGGCCCACGATCTTGGAGGAGGGTTAAACGACTTGGCTACGGGAACGCGCTTCGACGTAGGACAGACGCGGGTCCATATACTGGACGACGGGATGTTCGTCACGGACGCCGGCAACCTCTTCGGTGGCTCGCGCAAGGCGACCATCAAGGGCGCCATGCACCCGATTCTCGTCGAGGCCGGCGACGACCTGGTGCTCATCGACGCCGGGTTCGGCCCCGAGCTGCCCGAGATGCTCGAAGGCCGCTACGAGCTCAGGAGGGACCAGAACCTCCTCGACCATCTGGACGAGGGGGGCTTTACCGCCGGGGACGTGACGCGCACAATCCTCTCGCACCTCGACCCCGACCACGTCGGATGGGCGCTCAACCCCCCGAGCTTCCCGAATGCCACCGTTTACGTGCAGGAGGCGGCGCTCGAGGAAGCGCGGCAGATGCCGGAGAAGGACGGTCGCAGGGCGGCAGTCCCCGCCGTCGAGAAAGGCGTCGAAGAAGGCTGGTGCGAGCTTCTCGACGGAAATAGTGAGGTGTTGCCAGGCATCAAAGTCGAGGTGCGGCCGGGGCATTCCGCAGGGCATCAGATCGTCTGGATCGGGGACGGCGACGACGCAGCGCTCTACACGGCAGACCTCGCCCCGGCCAAGATCTGGCTAGACCCCAACCTCATCGCCGGCGTCGACACCGACCCAGAGGCCGCCCGCAAGAACCGCATCGAAGTCCTCTCGGAGGCCGAGGAACGCGACGCCCCCGTCATCCTCTACCACGAACCGCAAGACTCCCTCGTCAGGGTGCGTAGCGAAGGGGACGGCTTCAAGGCCGTCCCCTTCGGGAGTGGGGAGTAAGGGAAAGCGGGTCTACTTCCGACTACCCGACCCACAGACGACACGAACGCACCACCCGGACCCGGTATGACCGAGATTAGCTTGCGCGCCTGCGGTTCCTGATCTTACACCACACTATGGGCGCGGCGATTATGAGGGCTCGCCTTAGCAACGTCTTCACGCTCACTCCTTGCTAGGTTGACTACATGTGGGTACGCAAGAACCACCCGCCGGTTGCGGCACGCTTTCATACCACGTCCGGGTAAACGGCAACGCCGCACACGAGCCTACGTCTTACGCTACTCGTAGATTCCCGTTTGCGCGGGAATGACGGGTGTGGGGCAGGAATGACAGATGATAAAGGCTCGGCGTGCGTACGCAGCCGGGGCATCTACCTGCTTTCCCTATTCCCCGCTCCCTATTCCCGGGGCTACGAAGCGTCCCTCATGCCACACGGTCCTCTCCGCCGCGGGGGTGCGCCTGCGGGGACGCTCGCCCATGTCCGGGTATCCGAGGTAGAGGTAGGCGACGATGCTGTCGGCCTCTTCGAGCGCGAAGAAGCGGCGCATGTGCTCGTGGTAGGCGACGGGGCCGGTACGCCAGATGCTCGCGAGGCCCAAGGAGTGGGCCGTCAGTTGCATGTTCTGGACTGCCGCGGCGCAGGCCGCGTAGTTCTCTAGCGTCTCGACCTCGTCGCGGCCTGCGACGGAGATCACCACGATAACGACGGGCGCCCTGAAAGCCTTTTTGCGCTCGCGGCTGATCCTGCCTGCCACCATCTCCCCGTGCTCTCCCTCTGCCTCGGCCGAAAGGCGCGCGGTCTCGGCCCTGGCCCGCGCCAACTCGCCCCTCCCTTTGCCCGTAAAGACGTGGAAGCGCCACGGCTCGGTAATTTTATGGTTCGGGGCGTGCACGGCGCTCTCCAGAACACGTTCGATGAGATCCCTCTCTACGGGGTCCTGCTTTACGCGTCCCACACTCTGGCGCGTCTCTATGGCCCGAGTTACGTCCAAAAAAGCTCCCTGAAAGTCTCGTCTTTCGACCCGATTCTATCCGGGTCCGGCGCGGCAGACCCGGAAGAATTCACTTATCATGAGCATATAGATACGTCGGATACTGGAGGGAACGAGATGGCGAAGAGGAAGGTCACGGTCGTTGGCGCGGGCAACGTCGGGGGGACGACGGCCCAGAGGCTCGCCGAGCGCAACTACGCCGACGTGGTGCTCGTTGACATCGTGGAAGGGCTGCCCCAGGGCAAGGCGTTGGACATCCTGCAGAGCGGCCCGATCCTCGGCTTCGACTCGAACGTAACGGGGACCAACGGCTACGAGGACACGGCCGGCTCTGACGTGGTCGTCATCACCAGCGGCAGTCCGCGCAAGCCGGGCATGAGTCGCGACGACCTCCTCAAGACCAACCAGAATATCGTGGGGAGCGTCACTGAAGAGGTCGTCAAGCACTCGCCGGACGCAATCCTGGTGATGGTCGCCAATCCGCTGGACGCTATGTGCCACGTGGCGTTGGAGACCAGCGGCTTCCCCCGCGAACGGGTGGTCGGCATGGCTGGCATCCTGGACACCGCCCGCTACCGCGCGTTCATCGCCCAGGAACTCGCTGTCTCCGTGCGCGACGTCTTCGCGCTCGTCCTCGGCGGCCATGGAGACACCATGGTCCCGCTGCCGAGCATGGCGACGGTCGGCGGCGTGGCCATCACGGAGCTACTCCCGGAAGACCGCGTCGAGGCCATCGTGGACCGCACCCGCAACGGCGGAGCTGAGATCGTCAGTTTCCTCCAGAGTGGTAGCGCCTTCTACGCGCCGTCCGCGGCCGCTGCGGAGATGGTGGACGCCATCCTTCTCGACCAGAAGCGGGTGCTTCCCTGCGCCGCCCACCTGCAGGGTGAGTACGGCATCGACGAACTCTTCGTTGGCGTTCCCGTCAAGCTCGGCGCCTCCGGCATCGAGGATGTAGTCGAGCTGGATCTCCGGGAAGACGAACTCGCCGACCTCAACAACAGTGCCAACTCCGTGAGGGAGCTCGTGCAAGTGCTCCACGGCTAGACGGTCGCCACAAATCGCGTAGCCAACCAGCGTCCCCACAGCCCGTGCGATGAGGGAGGGAACCCGGACGGTGGCGGAGAACAAGTACGACCGGATCGCGCTCCCCGCCGTGCTCATAGGCGTTCTCGCGGTCGGCGCAGCGGCGATCTTCATTCGTCTGGCCGATGCCCCGGCCCTGGGGATAGCTTTCTGGCGATGCGCGCTCGGAGTCCTGGCGCTCCTGCCGCTGGCCGCTTTGAGACGGGAAGCCGTACCTGGCGGACGAGATCTCTGGGTCGGTGTCATCGCGGGAATAGCGCTGGGGGCGCACTTCGGCACCTGGATCGCCTCGCTCGATTACACGAGCGTGGCGGCGAGCGTCGTCCTGGTGAGCACAACGCCGGTCTTCGTGGCAGTCGCCGCCTATATGCTGTTCGGCGAGCGCACTTCCGTAGTCTCCTTCGTCGGGATAGTGCTCGCGATCGCGGGCACGGCGGTCATCGCGGAAGGAGGCCCTGGCTCGGGCAGCGCAGCTTTTTTCGGCAACGTCCTGGCCCTCTTGGGGGCCGTCGCGATGGGGGTATACGTCCTGATCGGGCGTTCCCTGCGCACGGGGGGCGTAGGGGCTCTCCCCTACTCGATTCTCGGCTACTCCGCTGCCGCTCTCGCCTTGTTGCCGGTCGCCCTCCTCTCGGGCGTGCAGCTGTGGGGATACTCGGCGACGACGTGGTTCTGGCTGTTCGTCATAACGCTGGGGCCGCAGCTCCTGGGCCACACGGTCTTAAACTGGGCGCTCGAGTACGTTCGCGCTTCGATCGTCTCCGGAGCCATACTGGCAGAGCCTGTGATCGCCGCCCTGCTAGCGTGGCTGGTTCTTTCGGAGAAGCCAGGGCTCGCAACCCTGCTCGGTGGTCTCGTCGTCCTCGCCGGCCTCTATCTCCTGCTGCGCGGCGACGCCTCCAGCCCGCCGCGATCCGATTCCCGAGATTGTGCTCCTTCGTCCGGGACCAGTTAGCCCTCGGGAGTAAACATACCTAGCTGCGCCAACAAGGAACTATTGCCGCTGAGATACGCCTTACCGGCGGTGCTTGCCGCCGGAAGTTGGCCTCCGGACCACGGGAGGTGGGATAATGGGAGTGAGCCTTGCACGGCCAGCAGAGCTGCCCTGTCGATGCGCGAGTCCCTCAAGCTCTTACCAGTAGAGGCAGCGGGAGAGCCCGGGACACGCATCGGTACCCCGGGCTCTCCAAACCGTATCTACCAACACTAGCGGTTCACGTTGCCAGCGTCGTCGTGGACGATGGCTGTTCCAGCCGTAGGATGCACGTTGCCCGAATCATCGTAGACCGTGGCGTACCCCAATGCCAGCCCGGGGTGAACGTTTCCCGCATCGTCGTGGATGACAGCGGTGCCCGCCCCCGGAACGGTGTCTCCCGTCTTGGCCCTGTTGAATCCGAGCGGGCCGACCCACACCATCAGCGCCACGAGCGCGGCAATCGCCAGTACGGCCACTCCAGCCATCAGCGCGTTCAGCCGCCTGCGCCTGGGTATCGCGTTCGCTCCTCGCATCACACCACCTGCTTGCACGGCAGTTCCTCCTTCTCGTGGGTTCGCGTGGTCGCCGGGATCGTGGAGTTCCAACCGCCCGGCCGAGATGCCTTAGCCTCGTCACGGTCAATCTCCTTTCTCCCGCCAAGACGCCCGCCACCAAGGTATCGGCCGAACGTCTCCTGGTCGTTACGAGAAGCGTTACGAAGCAAAATCTTTGAAAAATTTCGTAACGATATCCAAAAACGTGGAGACGCACCTGCAAAGAGGGGCATCCTGGCTACCGCGAGGCAAGCTCCACTGACATGCCCGAGCTGCGTCGAACCCGATCGAGTCGTCGGTTCGAAATAGGCCCGTCGCCGTAATGAGTCGAGCAATGACGCAGTAGGGCAACCCGAAACGGGAAGCGGACGGTTGCTTACCGGTCGATGGTGCTTACAGCTTCGCTGACCCTGTGGTCGCCGCCATGAGCCATAAGAAACACCTTAGGATCTCCTCCCGAGTCACTCGGTGCATAGCACAGGTCGAGGAGAATCTCTGGACGAGGGCTTCGGACTAATCTAGTGCTCGCGCGTCTGCGCCACAACAACAGGAGTGCGAACAAGACGGCCAGGACGGTGGCCGCCGCTACACCACCCATTCTCGTTCCCGAGGCGACCGGCGAGGGCACTTCCTCACTTCCTGCAAGTTCCTCCGGACCGCCGTACTTCGAGTATCGAGCCCTGCAGCCGCAGGCCATACCCACAGGGGCAAGCAGGCTGAGCACACCTAAGAGCGCTTTTTGTAGCAGTATGGTGGCCGGACACGTAAGCTTCTCCCTTATGTTCGCTGGCCTAAACCACAACTTGCAGAAAATTCTTAGGCACGCCAAGCTTGGTAGCTTTCCCCTCCCGGGCGAGGGCCCAGGTGGTCTCGAAACCGCTCTCCATGTTCAGCGCAGGGCTGAACCTGACCGAGAAACGGGCCTCTTCGTCGCCCGGGTTTTACCAGGAGTGGACGACACCCGGCGGGACGACGCGAAACTCGCCCGGCTGAGCGTCAATCCCTCAGCGGCGACGACGCCGTCGAGCGTCCCCGACAACATCTCTGTTCGTTCCTCCTGGCGAGAATGGACGTGCCCGGCAACGGTCCACCCCGGAGGAGCGATAAACTCGAATTCGAAGAATCGGCCGTTCGTGTCCCTCGTGGTCTCGAGGAACGTCATGCGCTCACCGCTGAGGGCGTTCTCTATGGTCTCACCCCGACGTGCCATGATGCGCCTCCTCTGCCACTCTATGTATCAATTGTGCCATATCTTGAAGTCCCATGCATCTCCGCATAGCGTCTCTTCGGCGAGCTAAACACCCCTTCTGGGCGATCCGGCGAACAAGGGCTCTTGATCGCGAGATTTGGTTTGTCACCTTTCCCGAGCGTGCCAGAGCTTCCCTATCGGTTCGGGCGCGGAGCGCAACCAGAGAGTCATAGGCCGGTTGCATCGTCTCTTGCACGACGCCAACCAGCGCGCTGTTCAACGCCTCGAGGTCGGTCTCCTCACGCAGCTTCATCGAAAAGCTTCCAAGGTCTTCCTTGCATCATACCTCTTACTAAAGAAGCGTTCGTCGATAAGTCGCTGGATACGGCCTCTCAGAGGGTTAAACAGGGCGGCGATCACAAGCGTGGAGACCACCACGGTAAGTTGGTGCTGCTGCTGGCCGGTGAGGGCGTGGAAAAGTGTCTGGATCGTGGCTACGCCCCTGAAGTGGATCACGGCGAGTGTGGCTGTCAGCGCTGCCGTAGACGAGGGTTCGGTTTATGATGATGTCTATGTTGTAGATGCGGTACCTCAGTATGGCTATGCTAACGGCGAGCGGTACCAACGAAGCGGCCGGCAAGAACGGTAAGTAGGTAAGCAGCCTGACGGGTAGATACCCGGTTACCGCGATCGCGGCCAGGAAAACGCCCGTGGTGTAGGCGAACCATTTGATCTGCTGGCGCTCCCGCCCGGCCGCGCGACGGTAGCGATACACCAGCGAACCCACGCATGCCAACCCGCAAACCAAAGTGAGCGGGAACAACATGCCAAAGAGGCTGCCAACGATACCGCCAAACTGCGGAGGAGGAATCCGTCCCCGGTACGGCCAGACGTACGTCTGGAGCACCACGAAGATCGCGAGTGACAGCGCAATGAACCCCGCCAGTGGACGCCAGCGTCTCGAAGCTAGCCTCCCGTCGGGGAACAGCAGCGACACAAACGTGATCGCCAGGCTCAGCCCCGGAACCCAGATGAGGGCGCCGAGCCAGGGCATCAGCAGCCCGCCCGGCAGCGAGGACCCGGGATTGGTCACAAGTGCGTACTCGGCGTAGGTCGCCGCGAACTGCGCGAGGCTCTGCGAGAAGCCTACGGCCAGGAAGATCCAGCCGAGTGGGTTCCTTGGACTATTGGAGACGACGAGCGCGCCGACAACGGATTACAAGATCGTGAGGATCGAGGCGAGCAGGGTGTACTCCTCGAGGTAACGGCTCAGGTTATACCCGTTGAAGCCCGCGAGGAACAGGCTTGACAACGAGAAGGCAGTGTTTAGCAAACCGATGGGCACGGCTACTCAGGCAAGCGGCCAGGGGTCTCACCCTGCGCTCCGGGTTATCAGCGGGCGCGACCATATCTACGTCCAGTCCCTGACCGTATCCTACACCTCTAGCGCCTCTAAGGCGTTACGACAAACTTATAGCGGTAGTCAGTGCAGTTGACCCACTCCTCCGACCATCGGCCTCGCGCGTGAATGGGCTGCGTAGTGGTGTACGGTACCGCCTGACCTTCGACATAAAGATGGCTCAATACCATTGCACACCGCTATAGGGGCTAGCGGCGAGCCGTTGGGGCATCACGCTGGTGCGGGTGCGCAGTTGGTGTAGGGCCTTAGCGCGGCGTAGATGGCGAAGTTTAGCGGTGTCTAGATACCGTGCTTACGTCCGCGGCGCACCACCTCGCCGTTCAGAGCCTCCAACTCCAGGCGCCGTCCGTGAGCAAGATCGTGATATAGCGAGTCACGTCCCCAGGGTTCGACGTTCGTCGCCATCGTCAACGCCTGCTCGATGCAGTCGTCGGGTAATTCGATCCTGCCGCGGCGCGCGACGGCCTCAACCTCCTCCAACGTTCCCTTAAACAGGGCATGAGTCTCCGGATCGGTCATGATGGGACCGATGGGCATCCGGGTGACGCCCGTAACGCCGCTGAAGGCGCAGATAAAGAGGAACTTTTGCCAGATGGCGACCCGAACATCGGGATGGACTTCTGCGACGAATCCCGCGTTCTGCAGCACCCCACGCAGCCGTTCTGTGCGTGCGCACGTACCCCGGGCCAGCTCTCCCAGTACGATTTTCCCCAGTCTCGCCGTCTGCGCAACGACGCCCGGCGCTTCGATGGCCGAAACGACGTAGGCGACCGCGCCGAGTTCGCTTCTTGTCCTGTCTTCCGGGCGATACGCTCGGCGTTACCCACCCCGTTCTGCAGGGACAGGAGCATAGTGTACGTATCGAGCAGCGGACGAATACTCTCCGCTGCCGAATCGGTATCGTAGGTCTTGACGCAGAAGAGGATCAGATCAACCGGTCCCGACTTTGTCGGGGCTATCCGTTGCCCGCACCGGCAACGCAAACCCTCCCGCGAGCCGGGACTTGACCGTCAATGCCCGGGAACGCAACGCTTCGAGGTGGGCCCCGCGAGCGATGAACGTCACCTCTTCCCCGGCCCTGGCCAATAGTCCACCGAAATAGCCACCCGTTCCGCTGTTGCCCACGACTGCGATCCGCATGACCGACCACCTCCCTTTCTCCTCTAAGCTGCTGGCGATAACGACAGCATAAAGGGGCGCGGGGACAGGCGCATCATCACTAAACTACCGACGAAGCGTCCCGCCAGCGTGCACGGAACTTCTCCTACGACACGCGGATTCCCGCTTTCGGCTAAACGGGCCCGCAACAAGGGAAAAAGGGCGCCCGCCAACGTAGCGAGCCGCCCTTTTTCTACCTGAAGCCTGAAACCTACAATACCTTTATCCGCCTGCGGACCTTGGTCGCGGCGAGCGAGGCGGCGATCTCGTCGAAGGCGCGGGCCGGGGTCGAGTCGGGGTCGAAGAGAGAGCGTCCTGGCTCGCCCGAGGCGTCCGGCAGGATCGGGAGGCGGCCCAGGATCTTCGTCCCGAGCTCTCCGGCCACCCGATCGCCGCCGTCGCCGCCGAAGATCCTCAGTTCCCTGCCGCAGTCCGGGCACTCGGCGTAGCCCATGTTCTCGACGACGCCCGCGACCTTGAGGTGCGCCTGAACGGCCATTTTGCCGGCCTTTACGGCCACGCGCGCGGCGTCGGCCTGCGGGGTCGTGACCACGAGCGCTTCGGCCTTGGGGATCATCTGCGCCACCGTCAGGGCTACGTCGCCAGTGCCCGGCGGCATGTCCACGATGATGAAGTCGGGCTCGTCCCAGTACACGTCGCGCATCAGCTGGGTGAGGGCCTTGTTCACGATGGGGGCGCGCCAGATGATGGCCTGCCCCTCGTTCACGAAGTTGCCCATGGAGATGAACTTCAGCCCCTGGCGGGATTCTATGGGGAATATGACGCCATCTACCACGTTCGGCTTGCCGAGAGAGCCGAGCATCACGGGGATGGACGAGCCGTGCACATCGGCGTCGAGTATCTCGACCGAGTGCCCCGCCCGGCCGAGCGCGGCGGCCAGGTTGACGGCCACGGTGCTCTTGCCAACGCCCCCCTTGCCGCTCACGACGGCAATGATGCGGGTCTTCGACTCGTCGCGGAAGGCGGGGGCGAGCTCGGAGGGGCCGCCGTGCAACGACGTGAGCAGGTTCTGGCGGTCCTCGTCAGTCATCACGCCGAAGTCCACCTCGACGGCCTCGACGCCTTCGATCATCGCAAGACGATCTTGGATGTCAGTGGTGATCCTGTGCTTCAAAGGACAGCCCGCCGTCGTGAGGGCGACGCCGACCGTCACGCTCGACCCCTGTATCTCGATCCCCCGGATCATGTTCAGCGACACGAGGTCGCGCCCGATCTCCGGGTCCCTCACATCCCTCAAAGCCTCACGAATACCAGCCTCGGAGAATCCATCAGCAGGCTCCGCCTCCCGGGGCGGGCGATTCACCAACCCCTCTGCCGTCTCAGTCTTAGACTCCGCCGCACCGTTCGATGCTTCGTCTTTGCCACTGCGTCTGCGAAACCAGTCAACCACGTCTGCCAACCTCCCCCGGCACTACCAACCGGCGATTCCAACTAGCCTGAAAGAGCGGAAAAACCTCCTGCTTCGGGCCAATCTTAACACAGGGCCAACCCACCTCCGCAGGCGTCGAACCATAAAATCCCTGAAGCCTGATGCCTTCAAACCGGCCGGTACTCTCCGAAGACGTCGCGCAGCGTATCCGAGACCTCGCCCAACGTCGCGAGTTCTGCGAGAGCTTCCTTCATCGGATACAGGAGGTTATTGGAGCCTTCAGCGGCGCGTTTCAGGTCGGCGAGCGCGTTCTCGACGGCCGCGTTGTCCCTGCTCTCCCTGAGGGCGGCCAGGTGTTCGACCTGCCGGTCGCGGATGGCCTCGTCGATCGTGTGCAGTTCCATGTCGGGGTCATCGTTACCTTCCGTTGCGTAGCGGTTGACGCCGACGATGATCCGGTCTCCCTTCTCCACCTCCCTCTGGTAGCAGTAGGCGGAGTCTTCGATCTCGCGTTGCATGAACCGCTTCTCGACCGCCTTGACCGCGCCCCCCAGCTCGTCGATGCGCCGGATGTAGTCCCACGCCCCCTCTTCGACCGCGTCGGTTAAAGCCTCGACGAAGTAGGAGCCCGCGAGCGGATCTGCCGTGTCCGTCAGACCACCCTCGCTCGCCAGAATTTGCTGGGTCCTGAGGGCGATGCGCGCGCTGCGCTCGGTCGGGAGCGCGAGGGCCTCATCGAAAGCGTTGGTGTGCAGGCTCTGGGTGCCGCCGAGCACGGCGGAGAGGGCCTGTACGGTGGTCCGGACGACGTTGTTCTCGGCCTGCTGGGCCGTCAGGGACGAGCCGGCCGTCTGGGTGTGAAACCGAAGCTTCAGGCTCCGCTCGTCGGCGGCGCCGAAACGGTCGCGCATGATAGAGGCCCACATCCGCCTCGCCGCCCTGTACTTGGCCACCTCCTGGAACAGGTCGTTGTGGGCGTTGAAGAAGAAAGAGAGCCTCGGGGCGAACTCGTCTACCTCGAGCCCGGCGTCGACCGCGGCCCCGACGTAGGCTATAGCGTTGGAGAGGGTAAACGCAAGCTCCTGCACGGCGGTCGAGCCTGCCTCCCTTATGTGGTAACCGCTTATGGAGATGGTGTTCCAGCGCGGCAACTCCGCGGCGCAGTACGCGAACATGTCAGTGGTGATCCTCATAGACGATTTCGGCGGATAGATGTAGGTACCGCGGGCCAGATACTCCTTCAAGATGTCGTTCTGGGTGGTGCCCGTGACGTCCCCAGCCTCTACGCCCTGCTCCTCGGCGACCAGCGAGTAGAGAAGGAGGAGGATAGAGGCGGTCGCGTTTATGGTCATCGAGGTCGAAACCTCCCCGAGGGGGATGCCGTCGAAGAGGTCGCGCATGTCGAGGAGAGAGTCGATGGTGACGCCGACCTTGCCGACCTCCCCAAGGGAGAGCTGGTGGTCGGAGTCGCGGCCCATCTGCGTGGGAAGGTCGAACGCCACCGAAAGGCCGGTCTGGCCGTTCTCCGTGAGGTACTTGAAGCGGGCGTTGGTCTCTTTGGCCGTGCCGAAACCGGCGTACTGGCGCATGGTCCACGGCCTGCCGCGGTACATGGTCGGGTAGGGGCCGCGGGTGTAGGGATACTCGCCCGGGTCTCCGAGCTTGTCGGGGTAGTCGAAGCCTTCGAGGTCACCGGGTTTGTAGAGGGGCTTGACCTCGATCCCGGACTCCGTATGTCGCTCGTCGCCGCGTTTCTCGGTGTCCATTGCGCTTCCTCCCCGCTCATCTCAGGCGTGCGGCAATTCTACTAGCTCGGTGAGCACCCCGAATGCCCCCTCCGGGTGGACGAAAGCGATCTTCATCCCCCCCGCCCCCCTCCTCGGCTCCTCGTCTATCAGGTTCACGCCGTTGCGTTTCAGTTCAGAGAGCGCCTCCCGCAAATTATCGACCTCGAATGCGACGTGGTGGAAGCCCTCCCCGCGTTTCGCCAGGAACTTTCCGACTGGAGAGTCGGGACGCGTCGGCTGGACGAGTTCGATCTGCGATTCACCCACCCTGAACATCGTGGCGACTATGCCCTGCTCCTCGACCACCTCGGGCTCTCCCAGCACGGCCCCGAAGTTCTCCCTGTAGAACTCGGAGGCGGCTTCGATGTCTTCGACCGCGTAACCGAGGTGGCAGATCCTGTTGAGCATGCTTCTCCCTCGCTCGGAAACTCGCGTTAGCGAACCTGGATTGTAGAGCATGGAGATCCGTTAGAATCACTAATGACCATGGATCAGGAGGCGAGAGTGGCACGGAGCGTGATGGGCAAGATAGAAGAGCTGTCACAGGAGCGCGAGCGTCTCCTGGCGAGGGAGGGTACGCACCACGCGGACGCCGCCGACCACGAGCGTCTCGGGCAGATAGACCACGACCTGCAGGTCCTCTGGGACCTCAGGCGCAGGGAGCTCTCGGGTGAGACGATCGACCTCGGCGACGATTTTTTCGACCGCTTCACGATCGACCCGGGCACCGACGCGCCGGGCCGCTAAAGCAGCTTGCAATGGGGTTGAACCCCATTGCAAGCTCTCAGCATGTCAGCACTTCAGCATTCCAATCATCAAGAAAGCTGACATGCTAACATGCTCACCGCTGATGGTGCGGTTCGCGAAGTGGTCCGCTAAAACCCCAGGCGCGTGTTGATGTCGGCCCATTCGGCCGCCGAAGAGGTCCGGTCGAGGAGCTTCTTGAGCTCCAGCATGTCGTCTTCCGAGTACGCCCTCCGGCCTGCGTCGGGCACGAAGTTCACCACGCGGCCGTCCGAGTAGCGTACTACGATCCGGGTCACCCCAACGCCCTGCTCCGCCGGCCCGTGCGCCCTCCGCGTTCGCTGTATGCCGTGCACGCTTTCCTCCGTTCCGGGTCAGTTCTTCTTGCCTTTGCGGATGCTGTGGGCAAGGGAATCCAGGTACGCCGCCAGCTGGTGAAGCTCGTAGGACCCGAACTCGTCGCGCTGCTTGGGACGCAAGATGTCCTCGTCGTCGTTGTCGAACTCGATGACGACCTCCTTTATCCCGTCGGCGTCTATGGTGCTCTCCGCCATGTCGAGCGAACTGCCCCTCCAGTGCCTGTCGTTCCCTTCCAACGCCTCTCCTCTCCGCGGCGTGCACGTCTGTCTCTCGAGCCAATATTAGAGTATCGGCGGCGCGGGCGTAAGTCAGAGCGGTCACAGCGGCGCCGCCGCGACGATGAGCGGGGCCACGACGAGCGCCGGCAGCATGTTCGCGACGCGCACCTCCTTGAGGCTCAGGAGAACGAGACCCAACCCCAGGAGTAACACACCGCCGGTGGAGGTCAGAGCCAGGATCATGGGTTCGCTCATAAATGAGCCGAACAGAGCTCCAACGAGCGTCAGGGCGCCCTGCACGACCAGTACAGATCCAGCGGACAGCAGCACGCCCCAGCCGAGCACGGAGGCGAACGAGAGCGAGGCGACGAAGTCGAGGGCGCTTTTCAGCGCGAGCAGCCGGTAATCGCCCGAGATCCCATCCTGTAGCGAACCCAGTATGGTGAGCGGTCCGACGCAAAACAACAAACTGGTCGTGACGAACGCCCGGCTCACCGGGCCTCCTCCCTTGGAGAAACGACGCTCCAGGGCATCCCCGAACCGCTTGAGGGCCT
>JBKPOM010000255.1:0-5341 GCA_046733115.1 Actinomycetota bacterium
GGGGTGGCGTCGTGTGGTCGCCCCCGATAAGGACCACAAGCCCAAGTACACCGAAAGGCTCAACGGCCCTATCCAGTCCACCGCCGGAGACATTCTCTACCTCACACTAAAGAAGTTGGCAGCGGATCCCCGCCCCAATACCCACTTTCTGCTCTCGGTGCACGACGAGCTGATCCTGGAATGCCTTAAGGAGGAGGCCAGGGGAGTCGCAATGTGGCTGAAGGCGAAGATGGGCGAGGCCATGGAGGAGATCTTGGGCAGAGAGCTTGGCGGACCGAAGTGTGCAGAGGTCGGCTATGGTCCAAGCTGGGGTGAGTGCGTGGAGTTGGAGGCGTCTTAAGGTTAGACAGAATGGGAACGGTTACTGCCACTACTGCTGCCAAGTCTCGACGATGGATAACCTGAGGTCTTGGCTTCCTAAGGCTTTGTGCTGCGCCAAAGACCGCTGATAAGCGGACTCGAACCGCTGACCTGCTCATTACGAGTGATAATTCGGACGTTGCAGAGGTCTGCACAGGCTTGCATATCTCCATATCTAAGCTGGTTTCCCTTCCCTGGTTTGCCCCGCGATGCACCGTATTGCGCTCGGGGTAGTGTCAGAGTGGTGTCAATAACACGCTCGAATCCGTGTGACACCGGAACTCCGTGTCGAGCCAGGCGTGATGCTCGCCTGGAGACGTACAACCGCTTCAGCGGAAGGAAACCGCCGGGACGTGTGCGAGAGCCTGGCGGCAGGGGTCCGGAGCCATGCCAACTTCCGAGCAGATTCGGTTCGCATCAATTTTGCCAAAGGGGAGCGAAATGATTTTCACAAGCATCAGCCCCTCTAACCTACGTGACAGCGAATCGATTAAGATATGCTAACATCCGTATGGATGGTTAGGAACTGACGAATTGAGCGAGACAGAGAAGATCACGATCAATCTAGGCTTGGTGGACCTCGGGCAGATCGACCTGCTCGTGCAGGAGAGCTTCTACCAGAACCGTACCGACTTCATCCGCACGGCGATTCGCAACCAGCTTAACGCGCACGCCGATGCGGTAAAGCAGACGGTAGCACGCAAGGAGCTGGTGCTCGGCCTGCGGCACTACGCCCGCCCTGACCTGGAGGCGGCGCGCGAGGCCGGCGAGACGTTGGAGATTAGGGTGCTAGGCCTGGCAACCATCGCCGACGACGTCCCACCAGATCTAGCGCGTGAGACAATCGCTTCCATCGACGTTTTGGGAGCCTTTAGGGCGAGTCCAGACGTCAAGGCGGCACTAGTAGGACGGATTCGGTCCACGTAACGCGAAAAATGACCACCTTTCCGTTACCCGGCTCTCACCGCTTGGCCCTCACGATCCAGCATTGGATAGACCGGTTGTTTCCATTCCGGTAATAGCCCCACCCTACAGTCACGCGCCTCGCAAACGCACGCTGTGCGATGGGTGCGCTCTGAGAGAGGAGGCAAAGGCGGCTACTTTTTGGTCCGGCCTAACCCTTTCGTTATCTTCCCACCGTAGAACTAGACCGTCGGCTCTACTATGATTTTTCACGTGTTCTAACGCTTCATAGTCCTACCGGTCCGCGGCCTGTTCGAACCACCCGTCCCTTATGACGTACGGAGTTTTGATGTCTCGCACACAGTAGTCTAGCGTGAATAGATGCCCCTGAGATTTCACCCGGCGACCATGTGGTGACGCCCAATTTCGTTCTGCCTAGATAGAAGCCCACGTGCAATTCTCCGCAGGAGCCAGCCTCCTTTGCTTGACAAGAACTCCTCAGGGTGTATTCTACCATCTATATGGATGGTACATAGATGTTAGACAGATGACGCAAAGGAGACATAATCATGAGTGACCAGATGCAGGGCGGCATGGCGGAGGCGATGCGCCTCATGCAAGAAGGCGACCTGACCGAGGCGACCGCCGTCATCCAACGTACCCTCGGGGGTAGCTCCTTCGGGAGCGCATTCGCCCCGGTGGCTTCGCCGGATGCCCCTAGCGGCGCCGGCGGGCCGATAGACGTGGAGAGTAGCGTCGTAGACGAAACCCCGCACCCTGGGGCGGCTAGTGAGCCTGCCGCAGCGGCCGCAGCCACGAGCCCCGCCGCGTCGCCCCTGCTCTTCGGTAGCATGCCCTTGGCCATGCCGGACGGCTTGTCTTTGACCGTGCCCGACAGCATGCCCTTGACCATGCCAGGGGTCCTGCCGGGCCTGCCCGGCGCTATGCCCGGCCCAAACGAAGGAGAGACCGATCCCGCCGTTGTTCCGACGGGAGGACGCTTTGTCGGTCGCGGCTACACCGATCAGGCCGGGACGCGTACTTACAAGCTGTACATCCCCAGCGGCTACATAGGCCAGGAAGTGCCCTTGGTCGTGATACTCCACGGGTGTACCCAAAGCCCCAACGACATCGCCGCGGGAACCCAGATGAACAGGCTCGCCGAGGAGAACATCTTCCTCGTAGCATATCCTGCGCAGGCTCAGGGCGCCAACATGAACAAGTGCTGGAACTGGTTCAAGGCTTCGGACCAGCAACGCGGGCGGGGCGAGCCGTCGCTGGTCGCCGGTATCACGCGCCAGGTCATCGACGAGTACAACGTCGCCGATGGCCGGGTGTACGTGGTTGGCATGTCGGCTGGTGGGGCGATGGCGGCGATCATGGCCGAGGCCTACCCCGACCTCTACGCCGCGGTCGGCATCCATTCGGGTCTCGCCCCCGGCGCGGCCCACGACATGCCCTCCGCGTTCGCCGCGATGCACCAAGGTGGGCCGGCCACCCCGCGCCGGGATGTTCCCATCGCGACACCCACCGGGGAGTCCGCCCGGATAGTGCCCGCGATAGTGTTTCACGGGGACCGCGACAAGACGGTTCACCCGCGCAACGCCGACCGATTGCTCGAGCACTACTGCCCCGCCAAGACCACCGGTAGCCGAGAGGCCGCGGGCGGATCGACGCCACGGGGGACGGTGCGTCACGGACAGGTTCCCGGCGGGCACGCCTACACTCGCGCTACCTACCGCGACGCCGGAGGACGCGCCATCGCGGAGCGGTGGACCGTACACGGGCTCGGGCACGCGTGGTCGGGCGGTAGCTCCTCCGGCTCCTACACCGATCCTATGGGCCCAGATGCCTCTGTGGAGATGGTGCGCTTCTTCAATGAGAACCCTCAGCGGGAGCCGATAGATCAGCCGACCGATTGATGGGCACGGAGGAGAATATAAGCGCCGGCAAAATCAGACGGATAGGATCCTAGAAAACACCGTTGATGATCCTCTAGCGTCGGCTTCGCACAGTGCGAAGCCGACGCTAGAAACGTTGTGGTATACTACCCAACCCGGTTGACTCAGGCGTGCCTTGTCGTATTCCATGGTAACGTTACCCTCCTC
This sequence comes from Actinomycetota bacterium, assembly GCA_046733115.1. Lineage (GTDB taxonomy): Bacteria > Actinomycetota > Rubrobacteria > Rubrobacterales > Rubrobacteraceae > Rubrobacter_D. The sequence goes on from JBKPOM010000255.1 coordinate 3,372, forward strand.
GTCGGCGGTGGTGCCGCGAAGGAGGGCAACGTTTATCGGGAAGGATTTGTAGAAGAGGCACTCCTCCCCGTCGAGCTTTATTACCTTAACGAGATCCTCGCTAGCCGACCTGTTCATCTTGCCGCCCTCGAGGCGAGGGTCCACGGAGGTGCCCCGTCCGACTGTCGAGATCACCCCCGGACGGCCCCCGGCGATTTCGCGAAACAGATGCGAAACGACGCCCTGCGGAAAGCAGTAAGCCTCTATCTTTTCCTCGAGGGCAAGTTTGCCCAGGCTGGGTACGAGCGCCCAGTGTCCGCCGACGACCCTCTTTACCATCCCTTCGGCGGCGAAGTGATTGAGACCACGCTCCCTACCATCGCCCTGGCCAGCGGCGTATACAAGGGTGAGGTCCTTCGGGGAGCCATTCTCCATAAAACGCCTCTCGAGGGCGAAGGCGAGTTCTTCCGGGAACCCTACACCGACGAAGCCGCTGGTGGCCACGGTGTCGCCGTCCATGACCACGCGGGCGGCATCTTCGGCGGAGATGACCTTGTGGCGACTCAAGAAACCCCCGTACCCCTCCGGATGTTTCGTTCTGGTGCGCGTCTCTCATGCCAATCCCTGTGGGACCGAAGACAGGATACGCATCGCAGGATCGTGTGTAAAGCGTCGCCTGGTCGGCGTCTCTTATGGCACCTCCGCTTGAGCAGCGATGTCTGCAGGGTTCAAACTCTCAGGCGTGGCCGTGTACGTCTCACCATTTACGCGAACGACCCTAGTCCGGCTGTCGAGATGATCACCTGGGCATGTGGTTCGATTGCGGACCTTGATCCCTTAGGCTATCTCCTTCTGATTCTTCTCGCACTAAGCCACCGCTCTGAGTGGTGTCAGATGAGCCCCACCGATGGTCCGGGTGCTCTCCTATCCTAAGAAACCGGCATATATAAGCCGAATAAAGAGAGCTGACGAGCGAACTCGAACCGCTGATCTGCTCATTACGAGTGTGCGCTGTCAGTTGTTGCTGAGCGTTGCAGGGGTTTGCATATCCCGCATTTCTAGGCGGATTTTTGTTTCCTCGTTTGCCCACAATTGCAGGGTATTGCGTGCGGGTTAGGGTCAAGAGGGCATGGATTGCGCGTCGCTGGTTTTTGTTCAAGCCTCACTCACGCGCATCAGTATGCGGCGCCACCGCATATAGCGAGCGCCCCCGAAACCCTAACGGCAGAACAGTCGCTATCGCACCTCGCCATAAGCGGTTTATACAAAGTGCTGGATGTAGACTTACTTGGGGCCCATCTTCGCCTCGAAAACGACCTCTTCCAGAACTGCTTCCAGATAGCCCACAACCTTTGTCCGTCCTTCCTGGCGTTGCTGTTGCAGCGCGCCCGCCAACCAGGCAAGACAGACCTCGTTATCCATGCTCAAGAACGTCAGCCTCCGCTCTTCTCCGAGAAATACCTTGAACAGTTACCCTTCTCATATACGCAGAAAGGCCGGGATTTTCGGGTCCAGCTCTTCCATCGTCACTCCGCAGCCCAGGCAGCAGGCACGTTTGCCCCTGCCCCTTGCTCATGTGTGGGGTGTCACCGTGATGGGGTAAAGGTGAGCACACCGCCCGCTTACCGGTTTCCCTCGCTCCATCATGGTCTTCTCCTTGCCTCCTCCCTCTTCGAAGTTATAGGTACTGGTGCAGCGGGAAGCTTGGGATGGAACTCAACCACTGCAGCTTCTAGCGTTGGCACATCGTGGTAGCGGGCCACGGAGACTCGATGGTGGCCGTCCACCACGAAGTAGGTTTCCTCGAGCTTGTAGAGGTTGACCGGCGGCAAGTCTTCTTGGCGGATTTCATCGCCTTGCCAACGGCCTTCCGGGTGAACGTCCTCACGATCGTGTTCACGACTACGTTGCCCATGCTGCCCATCTGCCTTGTCCTCCCGCGCTGGGGGTGTCTGACCTGGGAGCTCCCACATGGCACCTCCGGCCCCGTG
>JBKPOM010000256.1:0-7124 GCA_046733115.1 Actinomycetota bacterium
CTTGATACACAAAGGTGCAACGAAGGGTACGTAGTCGCCGCGTTCTGAGCCCGAAGGGGTGCCCGCATGCTGTTGTCGAGCGCCTGCCGCTGCGTTTGATGGGGTGCTTGCTACCGCAAACTTCCGAGAATTCAACTTCTATAGCGGTATGCAATGGTATTGAGCCATCGTTTTGACGAGGGTCGGACGATACCGTATCGTACACCACTACGTAGCCCATCCACGAGCGAGGCCAATGGTCGGGGGAGTGGGTCAACTGCACTGACTACCGCTATAAGCACTCCGGTAAATAAGGGCGGGTGACTAAGCCCACCATGCCTCTAGCAGCCCGCTAGTAACGCCAGTACGCACATCATTGATGGTTTGGCACGCTTTTGAATCAAAATAGGCGATTCCACCTTTGTTCTGCGCCGAACGGAGCGGCGGGGCACGGAGACTCCGCCCTTATGGGGAGGGAGAGTGCGTGACGCAAAGCCACACGGAGCAACGCCCCACCGTAGAGCATTTTACCCCGAGGGGTATTGCGGGGGCTGGGGACCTGTGTACGATGCATTCGTAGCAAGGCGTGCGCATCCGTCGCATCCGTCTGTGCGAGAAGGGCAAACCCGTCGTGAGACGGGGGCGCGAAGCCTATAGAAGATGGGCGCTTGTGGAACGTGGGGAGCCAGTAGCGCAACCGGCTATCGCGAACATCTCCTCCGAAGGCGGCGTCCCACTGCGACTCGAGAGCTTTCGAAACAACTGGACCCCGATCGACAACCTTGTCGCCGATGGCGTGCGTTGCAAGAATGGCCACGACGCAGTCCACATGAACCCACACGGGGCACAGCATGGGAAAGTCACCATCCGGAATGTGGTCGCGCACTCATGCGAATCGGCACTGTCGCTGAAGACGGATGAGGTGCTGGGTGGGTCCTTCGGTGCGGACAGCCCCATCACCGGCATGACGGTCATCCCGGGTAACCAGGCTCAGCTGCGCACTGATGCGACAACCGATCCCGTGGACGCATGGGTCATAGGACCGTCCAGGTGGTGTATTGATAACGACGATCCGCTCGGCTATACGATAGGCTTTTCAAACGTGGATTGCGGAGGTCTCCCCAACCGCCGCCCCTAAACGCCCTCAGAGGCCTTTGAGCGGCGTGACCTTGAGAGGCCCGGCATAGACCGCGTGAGGGATCTCGTGGCTGCCGGCGAGGTGTCTGTGGTGCTCGTCTAGGGTCGCGACAGGTTCGCTAGGGAACCTGTCTACCTCTTCTACCTGCGCGAATCCGCGCCTCTGTCGCTCTCGGGTCCGCCCAACGTTTTCGGCGGTAAGAGAGGGGAACCTTAGCCGGAGGTTTCAGGCTACAGGCATCAGGCTTCAGGACTGATCGGTAGGCAGCCTTCGATCGGCAGTCGGGGTCCGGGGCGGTTCACGGATATCGATGCGGGTTGGGGTGAAGGTTCTCGAGGCAAGGACCGAACGTACGACTAGTACACGTCTCGTGCTGCCGCGGGTCCCAGAATGAGCGAGCCCCGCCACGTAACGCGGTTCGTTTTCAGCCCACGGCTGGCGTCCCGAACCCTGCTGAAGCCTGTAGCCATATCGAGCGGCTATCAGCCTCCGTAGTCAATGGTCGTGTCGAGGTCGGTGAGGATGTCGGCGGGGCGCTCGAGGTTGGCGGCGACGACCTCCCCGAGGTAGACGGTTTGGTCGCCGGCTTCCACCTTGCCTACCACCCTGCATTCGAGGTGGGCGAATGCTTCGGTGAAGAGCGGGGCGCCCGTCTCTCCCGTGGAGTATGGGGAGCCGCCCAGGGTACCGTCTTCGGGTTGGAGAGGCTGGGTGAATCGGCGGGCTAGGTCTTCCTGTTCGGTGTCGAGGAAGTTCAAGGAGAAGACGCCGCCATCTTCGATCAGGACGTGCGTGTGCTGGTCCTTGCGGACGGCGACGACGACCTGCTGGGTCTCGAAGGAGACCTGCGAGACCCAGCAGGTGGTGAATCCGTTGGCCTCGCCGTCGGACCCCACGACGCCCGTGATGTAGAAGCCGTAAGGAATAGTCTTCAGGATCTCACTGCGCATCTGCTCTTCCATACTCTCCCGCCTCTCAGGGATTGGTTCCACCCGACCGCGCTTCCGTCACACGGCAGTCTACAGACGTTCGAAGCGAAACACTGCCTACTTCTCCTGGCCTGACGCAGGGTATCTAACCGCGCATGCGCTAGCGTACAATACGCCGCAGGATGGGATCCACAACGTCGAGGCTGCTGGTGGTTGGGCTGGTGCTCCTTGCCGGTCTCGTCTCGCGCGTCACCTACGAGCAGCTAGTCCACCCGCGCGAGCCCGCCGCGGCGCAGTCGAACCAATACGACTGCGCCAGCTTCGGCTCCCAGCAGGCGGCCCAGGCCGAGCTGGAACGCGACCCGAACGACCCCAACGACCTCGACCCCGACGGCAACGGACGCGCTTGCGACGACTACGACTACGGCACAAGCACCACCAACAGCACCTCGCAGAGCAGCCCATCGCCAAGCACCGCCTCGCCAAGTAGCCCCTCACCGAGCAGTCCCTCACCGAGCAGCCCGTCTCATTTGCCTAAACCAAGGCCGCAGGGCGACCGAAACCTGTTGGACGCCGGCGGCCCGACCAACGGACCCGTACCGCTGATGCCCGGCGGCGGCTGTCCGTTAGAGTTCCCGGCAAAGCACAACAACCTCTGTTATTAGCATTTCAGCATTCGTTGTCGATAGTTAGCAGGCGAACTATTCCGGTCTCTCTGGGAGGTGGGTGCGTTGGTGTCGGCGGGCGGCGCCACGATCAACCTGGCTGACAAGCTGAAATGCTGAAGTGCTGAAAGCGAAGGCCGCAGGCCGGAGCGGCTTGTCACAGGCGTCCTGAGCGGATTATACCGACCAGGAGCAGGAGGCCGAGGATGGCGGCGAAGACGAAGCCGATCAGGCCGAATATGCTCACGCCCAGGAATTCGCTGCCGTGTTTGAGGAAGATGCCTAGCATCGACGAACCTATGATGAGGGCGGCTATGAGGAAGGCGAGGACCAGGCGGTTAGCGAGGATGTCGACCTTGGAGATCAGCTCGTCGAGCCCGGCGTGCCTGAAACGGATCTCGATCTCGCCGTCCTTGAGCTCGTTCAGGAGCGCGTGGATCTGGCGCGGGTATTCCGCGAAGGTGTCGGGTTGGGCGACCGTGCGCGCCAGACGGCCGGCGATGTAGGCAGGGTTCCTGTAGCGGGAGATGAGGACCTCGGAGGCCTCCGCCGCCGTTGCTATCTGGGCATGCCTTTCCCCTCCGAGTTTCTCTGCCTCGACCAGGAAATCGGCCATCTGGGCGACCTCGACGTGCAGCCGTGCGCCACCCCTGCGAATTGCTTGCAGGCTCAAGTCTCTGACCTTTTGGAGGGAGTGTTCGTGCCACAGGGGCCCACCCAGTGAGCCCAGGGTCTCGCGCAGTTCGCGCCTGAGGCCCGAGTCGTCATCGGGGACCGAGGTGCCTGCCAAGGGCAGCGCGCGAACCGCGCCGTCAACGTCACCGTTCCGCACCGCAGTCAGGCTCTCGGCCACCCCCCGCAGCCTCTCCGGGCCCAGGCTGAACGCCTCCGTCGGGTCGGCGAGCCAGACCCTTCCCGTCGAGCCGTCGAGGGCGAATCGTACCGGGGCTGGGTCGGCGAGGAGGACGCCCTGCGTCAGCGCGAGCCGGACGAGCGCGTCGGAGATCTCCCGGTAGTGCGTCTCTTCCAGGGGCGCGAAGTCCGTGGGAGCAGCGAACGTTACGCAGCGGCCCGTCGAGTAGTCTCTGTAGACGTCCGGGACCAGCAGCCGGAAGTCTTCCATTTCCTTGAGGCGGCGGGAGATCTGGGCCGCGAAGAACATGTCGCGGCGCTGGTTGACGTGGGCGGTGAACTCGGCCACGGTCGCGGAGGGGTTGAGCGGCAACCCGTTGCCGAGCCTCCGGCGCGTCAGGTCGGCGACGGGGCGCATCGCGAGGAGGTCCCTGCGCACGCCGGTCCGGTTGAAGATCACGAGCGCGGGCCGCCCTCCCGGCAGCACGGCCCGGTGCGACTGGGTGAAGGGGCCGACCCTGGCCGGCATCTCCTCGAATTCGAGGAACAGCCGTTCTAGCGTGTTGCCGAGCCCCCTCTCCACGTAGGCCCTTGCTTCGGCGAAGGCTATAGGCTTCGCGAGGACCCTCGTGCGCGCCAGCTCGGTGGTGATGTCGGGTGGGATCAGGTCCCTTCGCATGGCCAGAAAACGTCCCAACTCCGCGAAAGTCGGGCCCAGCTCTTCGAGGGAGAGGCGCAGCCTCATGCCCACCCTTTCCGGCTCTTCCCTGCGCCGCCGGGGCAGCAGGCGGCGTCCGAACACGAACCCGAACCCGTAGCGCGCCCCGACACGGGCGATCCTGCCGACCCTGCGGGCCGGACTGTCGGGCAAGTCCCGCGAGACCCTCTCCATACGATAAGCTTATCAGCTTGTCGGCACGCTTCGGGCCTTCGGCCCGCGCTCTCAGCATTTCAGCCGGTCAGGTGAGCCGCGCGGTACGCGGCCGGACCGCGCTAGCCGGGGAGCCCCGACAACGCGCAAGCTGAAGTGCTGAAGTGCTGAAGTGCTAAAGCCGCAGTTTCTTTGCGCCGACAGGTATATTGGTGTGTGCTGTTCGGTTGAAGATCTTCTGCTTTCGTGAAAACGGACGTGGGTATACCCTGGCCGAGGTTCTGACGGCTGTGGCCATCATGAGCATTATCCTCGCTATCGGGATTATCGTGTTGCTGGCCTTGTTGGAGCGCTGGCGGATGGAGGCTGCGGCCGACCAGTTCGTCTCCGACCTGCGGCTCGCGCATACCAGGGCTACCGAGCAGCTTACGGATTGGAGGGTGGTGCTCATGGCAGATGGCACGCCCTTGAGTCGTTGCTCCGCTGCGGAGTACTGCATGGTCAAGCTGAACTTTCTTTATGGGTCCGGTGATCCGTCGCCGACGCTGGATGATTCGGTTAGGCCGGCGGTCCGCGAGTTGCCGGACGGGACCAAACCAGAGTTTGTATCGGTTGTACAGCAGCGATGATTTGCCCTTGAGCCCCGCCCTGGTTTCGCATTCTTCGTCTATGAAGCGGGCCAAAGTGTCCATGTCCTTACGGTAGGAGTTGGTTGCGGCCTTGACCTCTTCGGGTTCCTGCAAGCCGTCTTGCAGCCACTCCATTTGCCCCTGGACCGCCCACGCCAGTATTCCGGGCAGTTCTTTGCGCAGCCTCTCGGGTAACTCCCGGTCCCTTTGGCTCTTGGGGATGCTAACGTCGAAGGTAATCAGTTTGATGCGGTTCCAGATGGCGTTGTCGGTGCCCTTAATCTCCGGCCTATGGTTTGTCGCCATGAACAATGTGTGCGTGGGCCAGAAGTTAGTGATACCAGCGGTGCCATGTTTTCTCGCCCCCGTGTAGGCCGCTTAGACTACCCCTACCCAACGAAGGAAGCTCTTCTGGCTGCCATCTCCATTTCGAACACCACGTCGTCTGCTACCTCTTCCAAGTAGTCCAGGCCTGCGACTACTACGTAAAGAATGGCCGCCTAGAATAAACTAAACTCTAGGCGGCAGTAAATCCTACTTAAAAGGCACCAAAGGCACCTTAAACTGACTATGTCCTACGCAAAATATGCGCACTCACGATACCGCAACCCAACAACAATACAGCGGCCCCGAGCGAAAGCGTGGCAACACTAATGCCGCCAGTCGATGGAAGTCCCGATGCCGCAGCGGAGGGGCTAGCACTTGCTGATGCCGAGGCGGACGCGGTGGCGCTGCTCATAGCACTTGCACTGCTCATAGCGCTGGCACTGCTCATAGCACTTGCACTGCTCATAGCGCTAGGGGAGCTCATTGACATTTTTGAGCTACTTGACATCTTTGAGTAGGACTTAGCCGAAGCTACCGGAGCAAGAATCAACAGGACCACCATGCACAACGAGGTTAGCAACAATATCCTTCTCATCCGTCCCCCTTTCCCAAGGGCTGTCGCCTATGTCCTGGAACAGGCTTTATAGCAGGGTTCTACACCATTTTATGCACCCCGCGGCACAATGTATCCTCCGACACCAATACATCCTTCGCACCGATAGCCTGCCCGCTCGTATGGTCGGTCGAATCTCCAGGAGCCAGTCTGCGGCCAGTGACCAGGCGGGCGCGCGCACGGAGCTGTTCGCCGTCGTCGCCTCAGGGTTGATCCTCTTGACCGCGATTGCGCTCGCGCCGCGGCTGCGAGACCTTCCCGAGGCGGTCCTAGGGGCGATAGTCATAAGCGCCGTCCTCGGCTTCATGAGAATGGCGAGCTCCGCCGTTACTATCGGTTGAGCCCTTTCGGGTTGCCGCTGACCCTCTGAGCGCCCTCGTGGGCGTGCTCGTGCTCTGTGTCTTGGCCGGCCTGCTGGTGGCGGTCGCGCTGACGACCGTCGTGCTGCTACAGCGGATCAGCCGTCCGAATGCGGCGGTGCTCGAGAGGCTGCCCGACGGGTCGGGTTACGGCGACGTCGAACGTTGCTGATCTTCCGGCTCGACGCCCCGCTCTTCTTCGCCAACGCCACCATCATGCGCGACCGCCTGCGTAGGCTGGTCTCGGGTGCCGACCCTCCGTTCAAAGTGATTCACCTCGATCTTGAGGCCAACTCGGAGTTCGATCTGGAGTTTGCCGACACGCTGGCCGAGTTGCGTGAGGGGCTGGATCGCGGAGACAGCGAATTGTGGTTGGCCCGCGTCCACGCGCCGGTTCGCGAGATGCTGGACCGCACGAACCTGACTGACCGCATTGGTAAGGAAAAGATCCTTCCCTCGGTCCACGCCGGGGTGGAAGCCTACCAGTAGCGGGTGTCATCGACCGGAGGTAGCCCTTGAAGACGCGTGAGGGACTTGAGAGAAGACCTCCGAAGTACGTGGAAGGGGTGTTGTCGGGAGTTCGCCTGTACGAACAGAAAAGGGTCTGCACATGCTCAAAAAAGTCCCAGCGTGTTGAAAAACGCCTCCTTCTACGTCGAAGTACGCACCGGTGGCGCTTTCGGGCACAGCATCTTGATGAGGAGAACGGCGGTTCGGGGAAGTGCAGGGCCGCGGCTTGCGGCAAGGATCTCGGTCCCCGGC
>JBKPOM010000257.1:0-11355 GCA_046733115.1 Actinomycetota bacterium
GCTCCCTCGTCGAGATCTTGAAGGAGATGGAAGCGGAGCCCTTCATCGTGCCGGCGATGGGGAGCCACGGCGGGGCCACGGCCGAGGGGCAGGTCGAGATCCTGGAGTCCCTGGGCGTAACCGAGGAATTTTGTGGTGCCCCGATACGCTCTTCGATGGAGGTTGTGGAGATCGGGGAGACGGAGCGCGGGGTGCCCGTGTACATGGACAGGATCGCCTCGGAGGGCGATGGAGTGGTGCTCGTCAACAGGATCAAAGCCCACACGGACTTCCGCTCCAACATAGAAAGCGGCCTGATGAAGATGGCCTCCATCGGCCTGGGCAAGCACGAGCAGGCGCTCGCGCTGCACGGCTACGGCGTCGAGGGCATCCGCGACTTCATGGTCGAGGTCGCGGACGAGGTTCTAGGGTCGGGCCACATCCTGTTCGGCGTCGCGACCGTCGAGAACGCCTACGACGAGCCGGCCATCGTCGAGGCGATACCGGCGAAGGAGATCCACGAGCGCGAGGCGGAGCTCCTCGCCGGGTACATGGAAATGATGCCCGCCCTTCCCGTCTCGGACATAGACGTGCTCTACGTCGACTCCCTGGGAAAGAACTTTTCGGGCACGGGGATGGACACAAACGTGATCGGACGCTTCCGCATCCTCGGCGTCGAGGAGCCGGAGACGCCCGCCGTAAAATACATCGTCGTCGGCGACGTCAGCGACGAGTCGCACGGCAACGCCCTCGGGGTGGGCCTTGCAGATCTGACGACCAGGCGCCTCGCCGACAGGATCGAACGCAAGGCCATGAACGCCAACGTGACCACCAGCACGTTCGTCGAGCGGGCGAAGGTGCCGATGGTCCTCGAGAGCGACGAGGAAGCCCTCCGGACGGCCATCCGCTGCAACTGGGGCGTACCGCCCGGAGAGACGCGCTTCGTCCGCATCCCGAACACGTTGCACCTCGAGTACCTCTACGTCTCGGAAAACATGGTCGACGAGGCGCTCGCGAACGCCGAAACCGAGGTGGTCGGCGACCCGGAAGAATTGCGCTTCGACCCCGAAGGATATTTCGAAGGGTTTTAGTGGAGACAAACCGGACGTAGGGACGGTTCGCGAGCTGCCCTTCGCTCGGCCTTCTTGCGCGGGGCACCCGCCAGGCGTATAAAGCCGGAGGGGTTCAAGGAAACCGGACGGAGGAGCGGAGACAACCGGCGCCAGAGGCGTCCGCGGTGGCGCATCATACCGCTCTCGCCCGATAGCTTTACAGCCTCTTTGCAGACGCTTTACACAAGAGTCGACGGCATACCATAGTATGGAAGAGCACGGTAAGGAGGAGCGGTGGATCTAGAATTGCTGACCTCGGCGAGGGTCGTGGATCTCTCGCTAACCGTTTCGGAGCGGCTGCCGGGTACTTGGCCCGGGCACATGATCTACGCCCACCACAACTGGAACTGGTTCGCCGAGGTGGAGGGGCCGACGGGCACGACCAGGAGCACCGCCCCCTACCAGACCAACTTCGTTGCTATGGACGAGCACTGTGGCACCCACTTCGACGCCCCGACCCATTTCGTCCCACCCCCCGACTCGGGCCTCGACCTCGCCGGACCCCTTGGGGACCAGACGGGCGACAAGGTGCCGCTCGAAGACCTAATGGGCCCCGCCGCCGTGATAGACGTGCGATTCCTCGCCGACACGGGCGAGCCCGGCGTGAGCCCTTTCATTATCGCCGACCACGTTCGCGAGTTCGAGGACGAGCACGGATCGCTTCGCGAGGGTGAGGTAGTGCTCTTCAGGACGGGTTGGGACCGCTACTACGTCGAGGGCGCGGAGGGCGAGAAGTACATGCACGGCTCGCTGGTCACCGGGGGGTACCCCGGCTGGCCCGCCCCAGCCCCCGAGACCGCCATCTACCTGCACGAGCGGGGCGTGAAGACCATCGGCATCGACGCCCCTAGCATCGGTAGTGCCCACGACGGCGTCCCCGTGCACCAGGAGGGGCTGAGCCGCGGGATGCGCTACGTCGAGATCCTGACCAATTTGGGAGAACTGCCGGTGCGTGGTTCCTTTTTCATCTTCATGCCGGTCAAGATCGCCAACTCTTCCGGCGGACCGGGCCGAGCGATGGCGCTGCTACAGGGGTAATCCGGGGAGAATCTTGGACGCTACTCGTACCCGCAGATGATCGAACACATCAATGCTTCCGGGCTGAGCGATCCTCCCGGCTACTCGCACGCAGTCGTCGCTTCAGGGGGAAGGCTGGTCGTGACGGCCGGGGCAGTTCCCCTGGATGCCGACGGCAACCTCGTGGGCCGTGGGGATTACGTTGCGCAGACGAGGCAGGTTCTCGATAACCTGGGGCTGGCGCTCGGGGCGGCGGGCGCCAGGGGCGAGGATGTGCTCAAGACGACGGTCTACGTGGTCACGGAGGACAGGGCGGATCTGGCCGGGGTGTGGCGCGTCATGCAGCAATCGGAGATGGCCACAGCGGCGAGCACGCTCCTCGGCGTCTCGTTGCTCGGCTACGAGGGGCAACTGGCCGAGGTGGAGGCGATCGCGGTAACCGGGTAGCGCTGCCACGAGAAAACGGCGAGAGAGGAGGGCTTTGGACGCTACGGGAGATGCGGGACACAACAGGAGCCCGGAAGAGGTAAGCCGCAGGTACACCGTGTACCTCATCGTCGTGGCGCTGGCGGGCTGGGCGCTCGCCTCCTACGACCTGAATTTGCTGGTCCTGACTATTCCCGACATCGCGGCCGAGTTGAAACTGTCGAGCCCGCTGGTCGGGTCGCTGGTTTTCTTCGTCTCGGCGGCGCAGTTTGTCGTCACGCTCTTCGTCGGCTACGGGATGGACACGTTGGGGCGCAAGCGGATGTGGATGATCTGCCTCGCCGCGGCGGCTCTTTTTACGGGCATGACGTTCTTCGTCCAGACGTTCTGGCAACTGGTCATCATCCGCATGCTCGCCTCGGCCTTCGCCCAGTCCGAGCTCGCCGTCTCGATAACGCTCGTCAACGAGCAGGTAACGGCGAGACGCCGCGGACTCTTATACTCGATCGTGCAGGGCGGATGGCCGCTCGGGGTGTTTCTCGCCTCGGGGGTGTACCAGCTCTTTATCGGTCTCGGCTGGCGGTTCGTGTTCCTGCTCGGCGTCATACCGATAATAGTCGTCCTGATCGGCAGGGCCTTCATTCAGGAGTCTGACCGTTTCAGGCACGTCCAGGAGGTGAAGGAGGCTAAGAGCTCGGGCGACGAGGCGAGGGTGCGCTCGCTGCTCCGCGAGTACGATGTGGATGTGGAGGAGATCGAGGACGTCACGGTCAAGCAGCTCTTCACCCACCCCGGGTACGTGCGCCGGCAGCTCATCATGCTCACGGTGGTCTGGCTTTTCTACTCGACCTCTTTCGTCGCGACCAACCTGTACATCACGGACTTCATGACGCGGGTCAAGGGTATTTCGGGATCTCAAGCCAGCCTGATCCTGCTCGTCTGCGGGGGCATCGGATTCTTTTTCTACGTGCTCGGTGGGCTAATGGGGGAACGGTGGGGACGTAGGGAGGTCCTTATCGGTACGGGGCTCCTCGTTGCCCCGCTCAACCTCATCTTCCTGTTCGTGAACCAGTACGCCTTGATCGCCATCGTGTACTTCCTGATCTACCAGGTCACCAACGGCACATGGTCGGGGGCCGGCTACGCCTACCAGGCCGAGAGCTTCCCCACCAGGGTCAGAGGCACCGCCGTAGGCTTCCTCGGCGCGATGTTCGCCGGCGGCCTCCTCATAGGCTCGGCCCTGTGGACCGTCCTCGTCACCTTCACCACCCCGACGGTAGCCTGGATCGTCATAGCCGTCGGGCTGGCCCTGGGACAGTGGCTGACGCTGGCGCTGCGCCGCATCCCGCCAGGCCAGGAGCTCGAAGAGATAGCCACCTAAAGCGGGACCTTATGGTCCCTCTTTGTGTGGTAGCGTGTCCGCAGTAACAAAATACTCTAGTCGAGGTGTAGAGGTGCAACTTTTCGAGAAGCTGATCGAATACCCCGAGGCCGAACGGCTTGTGCTGGAGAGCACGCCCCTGCTGCCCGTGGAGGAGACGTCGCTCGATGAGGCCCTGAGGCTCGCGCTTGCGTGGGACCTTACCGCATCGACCGACTCACCGCCTTTCGACAACTCGGCCGTCGACGGGTACGCGGTCCGCAGCCGGGACGCCAAGGTCGGACGTGTTTTCGAGGTGGTGGACGAAGCACCGGCGGGGCGTCCGGCACAGAAGAGCCTCGGAGAGGGCGAGGCGATCAAGATCTTCACCGGCGGCGTGATCCCGGACGGCGCCGACGCCGTCGTGATGGTGGAGAACACCTCGGGCTGGGGCGAAACGTTCGAGTTGAAGAAGTTGCCCGCTCCCGGCAACAACGTCCGCGCCGCGGGCGAGGACACGCGCCGGGGAGACGTGATCCTGCCCGCCGGGACAGAGGTCGGGTCGCCCGAGATAGCCCTCGCCGCGACGCAGGGCTACGGCGCGCTCCCCGTCTACCGCAGGCCGAAAGTGGTCGTTCTCTCGACGGGGACGGAACTCGTCGAGCCTGGGACACGCGACCTCGAGCCGGGCGAAATTTTCGACTCCAACTCCTACGCGATCGTCGCGGCGGCACGTGAGGCAGGAGCCGAGGCGCGACGTCTCTACGCCGCCTCCGACGACGCCGATACCTTGCGTTCGGCTATAGAGGAGGCACTAGAGACGGCCGACGTGGTCGTGACGAGCGGCGGTGTCTCGGTGGGGGAGAAGGACCTCGTCAAGAGCACGATGCTGGATCTGGGCGTGGAACAGGTCTTCTGGGGCGTCAAGTTCAAGCCGGGCAAGCCCCTCTTCTACGGCACGCGCGGCGAGACCCGCCTCTTCGGCCTACCCGGCAACCCCGTCTCGGCGATGGTCTGCTTCGATCTCTTTGTCCGCCCCGCCCTCATGCGCATGATGGGCCGAAGAGACAAAGACAGACCGCGCATCATGGTCTACTTCGAGCGAGAAGTCGTCAACAAGTTCGGCAGGCTACACGCCATGAGGGTGAGCCTCAAACGCACGGAGAAAGGCTGGCTCGCCGAATCCGTTGGTGCCCAGGGCTCGGGCCTCGTAAGCTCACTGACCAAAGCAGACGCCCTCGCCCTCATCGGCCCCGCCTCCGACGGCATCCCCCCGGGAGACCCCATTGAGGCCATAGTGCTACGGCAGGAAAAGCTTGTCAGCTAGTCTGCATGTTGGCAGGTCGGCTTCTTCGCTTTTTGCAGGAAGTTTAGTTGAATACGACACGGGTTTTGTAGATGTAATGGGTGGCGTGAGTATATATGATTCCGTTCACTATATGTGCTGAAGTGCTGACCGGCTGAAGTGCTGAAGTGCTGAACGAAGTGCTAGAATTACCTTCCGATGTTCGAGTCGAACTCCGAAGATAACGTCTTTCGAAGGCGGCTTATGAAGGAGGTTGCGCCGGGGATTCCGGTGCATCTCTCGTTTTATTCGCCCTCGGTCAAGGTACAGGTGATGCACCCCGCGGAGAACCTTCCCGGGGCCAACGGACGCTACATCGGGGACGCGGTCACCATCGAGTTCGTCCCCGAAGACGCCGCGGCCGTCGAGCGGGTTCGGGAGTTCGTGTGGCACTGGGAGGTTTACAACGCCTTCACGGCGGTGCGCAAGATCGACCACCTCAGGCGCAGCGTCTGCCCCGAGAGCGTGCAGGGCGTCCTCGAGAGGGTCCGCGGCGTGGACAAGCGGGCCGCGGCCAAAACGGCCGAGGTGCTGGACTTCGAGGAGCTGCAGGAGATACTCCTCCGGGGGGACTTCAAGACGCTGGCGCGGTTGCCCGGGATGGGCGAGAAGCGGGCGCGGGCCGTTGTCGAGTTCTACGACAACGAGCGGAGCGAGAAGCGTTTCTTGTACGCCGCCAACCGCAACGACCGTTTTCGGGGGAAGCCCGTGATCACGGAGCTCGACCTCGAAGGAGACCTAGAGAAGCAGGTGTGGGAGCACGCTGCCAGGGCGCGCAGGCTCGGCGACCCCGACCCGCTGAGCCCGGAGGAGCCTCCTGGCCACACGACCGTCCGCAACGCGAACCTCATGCACCCGCTCCCGATGACGCCTTCGCTCATGGGCCGGGGCGTCTACTACCCGGAGCAGATCGAACTTTTCGCCGGTACCCTGAGGCGCGTGATCGTAGACGGGGAAAAACTCGCCGGGGTCGATGCTTTGCGCATCCAGCGCGGCAAGCTCTTCCACACCACCAAGATGGCCGGTGTTGGGATGAAGACGCGGGCGAGGGTGCTCGCGAGTGGGTTGCTCGACGACGAGTACACCTACGAGAGCCTCGCCGCCATCCCCGGCGTCACAGAGACGCAGGCCAAGACCATCGCCGATGCCGCGAGGAAGAGGCCCGTCCCGGCTTCGCTCGGGGCGGCGCGGACGGAGGTCCGTGTCTCCTAGTCTCTACGGTTTCGTTAAAGAGAACGAGCCGGTGAGCCCGGAGGAGATCTCCACAGAATTTCTCTCCCTCGCGAACCTCAACGGCGACGCCCGCGGCATCGTGGAGAGGCTGGTCGAAGGAGATTCCAGGTTCTTCTGGGAGGGCGAAGATTTGAGAACCGCGCACGCGGGCTCTCTCTTCCTCGACGAAGCCCCCTACGTCATCTTCGACGTCGAGACCACGGGCTCCGCGGCCGGGAAAGGGGGCGCCATCACCGAGTTCGGCGCCATGAAGCTCGTGCGCGGGGAGGTGGTTGACCAGTTCTCGACGCTCGTCAACCCGGGAAGACCGATAGGCCCCTTCGTCGTGCGCCTCACGGGCATAACGGACAGCATGGTCGCCGATGCTCCTCCCATCTCCGAGGTGATGCCGCGCTTCGAGGAGTTCGTCGAGGGGTGCGTGCTGGTCGGGCACAACGTCCATTTCGACTGCTCCTTCGTCACGGCTGCGAGGGACGGGGTCAAGCTCCCCAACGAGGTGCTCGACACGCTGAAGCTCGCCCGCTGCCTGGTGCCGGGTCTCAGGCGATATCGTCTCAGCGCGCTCGTCTCCCACTTCGGCGTGCGCCAGGCGCCGAACCACAGGGCGCTCGCCGACGCCGCGGCGACGACGGAGGTATTCAAGAAACTCCTGAAGCTTCTCCGCTCCGCGGGCATGAGCAGCGTCGGGGAGGCGGCCGCCGTCCGCGGGGGGAGGGGCCGCATCAAGCCTCAGAAGCAGCACCTCGCAAACGGCGTGCCGAACGCGCCCGGCGTCTACTACTTCGTCGACAAACACGGCACCATCCTCTACGTCGGCAAGGCCAAAGACCTCAGGGCCCGTGTCAGGACCTACTTCAACGGCGGTGACGGGCGCCGTAAGGTCGGGCGCCTCGTCGAGGAGGTCGCCGAGGTGCGTGTGAAGGAGACGGAGAGCGAGCTCCACGCCCTCATCCTCGAGGCCAGGGAGATAAAACGTCTGCTCCCGCGCTTCAACTCTGCGGGCAGGGACGACAGGGCGAGCTGGTTCATCAGGTTGGATACCAACGAAGCTTATCCCGTACCGGAGCGGGTCTCCGAAGTCTCCGAAAATACGTCCGATGACGGGCTCATCCACCTTGGTCCCTTCAGGAGCGCGGGGGTTCTGGACACCTGCATCGAGGCTCTGGGTAGGATCTTCCCCCTCAAGAGGTGCTCGGGGGATGGAGAGGTCTGCTTCTACGGCCAGATGGGGCGCTGCGCGCCCTGCATGGGCATGGGCGAAGAGGAGTACCGCCGCGAGGTCGTGGACGAGGTCGTCGCGCTGTTGCGCGGCGAGGGCGGCGAGGAGCATCTCAGGGCGCTCGTCGGGGAGCGGCAGCGGCTTGCGGCCGCGCTCGAGTTTGAGGCGGCGGCAAGGCTGAGGGATCTTATCGCCGGCATAGAGCGGGTGAGGCTCTCCAGGGCCGTCGTAAGCGCCGAGGGCGTGCAGGCCGTTGTTGCTCCCTCGACGGAGCCGGGCGTGATCGAGGTCTTTGTCTTGCAAGCGGGACGCCTGATCGCCCACCGCGGCTTCGAGCCGGGCGACAAGACAGGCCTCACCCGCTTCGCCGGCGAAGCGCTGGCAAGGCCGGCGCAAAGCAGGTCATCTTCCGGCAAACAGGGTTCCAACGAGGCAAGGATCGTCGCCGCTTACCTCAGGCGTCGCTCGACGGTGGTCGAGGCCGTGCATTTGAGGGAAGCGCGGGAGCTCCTGAAGGTCGCAGAGAGGGTCGCCGAGGCTGCGGGGGAGGGCGCGGCGCCGCTGGCGTGAGGGCTTGCGAATTAGTAAGATTCTTTACCTCGTCATGCTAGAATGAGCGGGATGAATTGTCTGGTTCTGGTGGACAAGAAGAAGGTTTAGTCGGGATGGTGCAGGATCTACAGGGTGTGACGCGCAAAATCCTTCTCGTCGACGACGAGCCTTCGCTTCAGAAGATGCTCACGCACGCCCTCGAGCGCGAGGGTTTCCAGGTCCAGGTTGCGGGCGATGGGGAAGCCGCGCTCGAAGCGTTCAAGTCGTATGAGCCGCATTTGATCGTGCTCGACATCATGCTACCCAAGCTCGACGGCACAGAGGTTATAAGGAGGATTAGGGCCCAGAGCGATGTGCCCGTGATCATGCTTACCGCTCGCGACGACGAGATAGACAGGGTCGTCGGCCTAGAGCTCGGCGCGGACGACTACGTCACCAAGCCTTTCGCAGTCAGGGAGCTCGTGGCGCGCGTGAGGGCGATCATGCGCCGCGCCGCGGTCCCGGCGGGCCAGCGCCCGGACGAGCTGACCTACGACAGGCTCAGGATCAACCTCCCCAGCCGTAGGGTGTCGGCCGACGGCGAAGAGGTGGATCTCACCTACACGGAGTTCGAGCTTCTGGTGACGCTCGCCTCTAGCCCCGGCAGGGTATTCTCGCGCAGCGCGCTTTTGCGCAGGGTGTGGGGCGACGAGTTCCGCGACGAACGTACGGTGGACGTCCACATCCGCCACCTCCGCGAGAAGATAGAGCGCGACCCGAGAAACCCCGAGTTTATCCACACCGCGCGGGGTGTCGGATATGTTTTCCGCTAAGAAGAGACTTCCGGGGAAGAACCCTGCCCCGAACCCCTGGCGAAAGGCCAGGAAGCTGCTCGCGCCGAAGGTGGAGTTCAAGCCGCGTCTGAGCATGCGCATCTGGCTCACAGCGCTCTTCGTGCTCGTGACCGCCTTCGCCGCGATAACGGCCTACCAGATCGTGCACCCCATCCTCTACGAGACGCTCAACCGGTCGAGCGAGGCCGCCTTCAAGCAGGTCGGGGATCAGTTCGAAGAGCAGGTACAGAGGTTGAACGAGAGGGGCGAAGGCCTGACCGAGCAGCGCATCAGTGCGTTCGCCCGCTCCCACGGGCTGCAGTGGGGCATAGTCGACAAGGCCGGTAATCAGATATCGGGGGGAAACCTCGACGACTGGTCCGTCGGGACGGTGGAACGCGCCTTCGAGGAGCCCAGAAAACCAAGAGACGGCAAGGAATCGATCAAGACGGGCGTTCACAAGGGACAGCAGCGAGCCACCTACGCCTATCCCATAAACGTGGACGTCAAGGGCGGTACCGAGCCCCGGGCGGTGGTCTTCGTCAAGTACTACACGCAGAACGACATCGAGAACGTGCGAGCGGCGCTCAATACTATCGAGCGACTGGCACTTCTCGCTGGCGCCCTGGCGCTCCTTATCGCGGGGTTCGCTGGATATTTCGCTGCGGTTTTGATCTCACGGCGCATCAGCCGCCTTGGGCAGGCCGCCGAGAACCTGGCGGCGGGCCACTTCGGCGAGAGGATAACCTCCAGCGTCGAGGACGAGGTCGGCTCCCTGGGCGAGACTTTCAACGCGATGGCTGTCTCCCTGAAAGGGGCCTTCGAACAGATAGAGCAGGAGAAAGAGCGCGGCAGCGCGATCCTCAACGGCATGACCGACGCGGTCATCGGCATGAACAGGGAACTGGAGCCGGTCTTCCTGAACCCTCGCGCGAAAAAGCTACTCGAGTCCTCGGACCACGCCTTCCACAACCGCCTGCAGGAGGTGCTCGCCAAGACCCGCTACAGCGGTCCCGTGACCGAGCCGGCGGCCGAGGCGGGGGACCGCCTGATCGAGATCCGGGCCGCACCCTTGGAAGACGGGGCGCTCGCCATCATGCGCGACGTCACCGAAGATCTCCACATGCAGCGCGTGAAGGCGGAGTTTATCGCCAACGCCTCCCACGAGCTCAAGACGCCCCTGACGGCCCTCTCCGGCTACCTGGAGATGCTGGAGGATGAGGAGGACGAGCGGGTCAGGGCGGAGTTCCTGAACGACATGCGCGTCCAGACCGAACGCTTGCAGAACCTGGCGCGCACGCTGCTCGACCTCTCGCGCCTCGACGCCAACGCCGTCACCTTCAGAACGGAGGAGGTAGACCTGGAAGACCTCCTCTACGGGCTGCGCAGGGACTTCGGCTACACGGGCCGCGAGTTGAACATCAGGGCCGATGCGGACGTGCCCCCCGTGCTGACGGACCCGAACCAACTCCACCGCGCGATCGCCATCCTCGTCGACAACGCCCTGAAGTACTCGGACGAGGGCTCGCCCGTCGACCTCGGGCTCTCGCGCGAAGACGGGCGCGTCGCCATCAACGTCGCCGATCGCGGCTGCGGCATCCCGGAACGCGAGATCCCCCACATCTTCGATCGTTTCTACCGGGCCCAGGGCTCCTCGCGCGCCGACGGCACCGGCCTCGGGCTCGCCCTGGCACACGAGATCACCGACCACCTCGGCGGCGAAATAGAAGTCCTGAGCAGCCCCAACGCCGGAAGCACCTTCTCCGTTCTCCTCCCCCTGACGACCAACCCTCCCAAAGCTAACGGTAGCCAAAGCCCCGAATCTCTTAAGTCTCTACCTGAGGTCTAACTTACGCTTTAGCGGCTTCGAGGGTAGAATGTTTACGGGGCAACACGGCATCCGTAGATTCTCCCCCCTCCCTACGGGCCGCGTTGCCCCAGTTAGATTTCAGCACTTCAGCTTTTCAGCGTGTATGCCAACGGCAAGACGTAGCCCGCCATCTCGCACGGACCATCCCCTCCCGGTAGTGGATTCCCGCTTTCGCGGGAATGACGCGTACGGGAGCGCTTCGGCACACTGGCAAGGCCCCAACACGGTTCTCTCCAACCGGACCCAGTAATACCGAATCCGGTTGAAGAGTTCTTGGAAGTTCATGCTGCTTGGGGCCACCAGTGGTAGTTAGTGAGAGCCCTTATGGACTCGCTTTGATCAAGCAGTTGCACGCAACGCTCCATCAGCGCCTCCTCTATCTGCTCGATCTCTTCGAAGAGCCCATTGGCCACTCCCTCGTTGGTTAGCA
>JBKPOM010000258.1:0-7799 GCA_046733115.1 Actinomycetota bacterium
ATCTATCCGGAAGCATTACGAGAGGAAGGCAACACTTGCACAGCGAGACGCGCACCGACGGGTTCACGGCAGTAGAAGACCGCTTCGCCGGCTATACCGTCTACGACACTAACGACGAGAAGATCGGCAAGGTAGACGACCTATTCGTGGACAGCAACGACCGGCCCGAGTACATCGGCGTGAAGATGGGCTTCTTGGGCACCCGCTCCACCCTGATCCCGTTCGAGATGGCTACCGTCGACGACGAGAGGAAGACGATAGTCCTCTCCACCGACAAGGAGACCGCCAAGAACGGCCCCTCCTTCGACGACGACAGGGAGATCACTGCAGAGTTTGAGATCGAGGTCTACTCCTACTACGGCCTCCAGCAGACTGCCTCCACCAAGGAAAGCGGCGCCTACTCCGACTACTCCGGGACGACGAACGGCACGGATGTCGATGAGCGAGACGAGCTCAGGGTGCAGAGGACCGAGGAGGAGCTAGTCGCCGGTACCCGCGAGGTCGAGGCCGGGTCCATGAGGATCCGTAAGCGCGTGCGTACCGACCGCGAGCAGATAGCGGTACCCACCCGCCACGAGGAGGTCTCAGTCGAGCGCGTGCCAGTCTCCGGGGCGGCCACAGAGGCCGAGATGGGCGAAGCCGAGGTCGTGGTGCCGGTGACCGAGGAAGAGGTAGTGGTCGGCAAGCGCGCGGTGGTCAAAGAAGAGGTCCGCGTGAGGAAGGACGTGGTGGAAGACACGGAGGTCGTGGAGGAGGACGTCAGGCGTGAGGAGATAGACGTCGAGGACGATACCTCCTACCGCCGCGCCCGGTAAACCCTCAGCGACGATAGAACGCTCCAAGGAAGGGCCGAGGCTTGGAAGCTTCGGCCCTTCCTCTTGGCCGTATTCACCCTAGTGCGTGGAGAAACTGTTTGATAAATCGTTGAAGGCCTTCCGATCGTGAGTCGGTGGCCGTCAAAACAGCGAAACGGGACCTCTTCACAGGCGCTTTTGCTAGCTCGTTGGAGCCCAAGACTAGGAGCTATTTCGAATTATCAGACAGTTTCTGGAAGGGAAATTCTCGGAAGTAGCACGACGCGGGGTGTACTCTCTGTGCTCCGGAAGCAAACGGGAGGAGAGCGCAGCGTGCACGGTTTTCTCGATGGGCTAGTGCGAAGCACCAAGACGGTCATGAGGAGGGTCGAGTTCGGCGGCACGTTGTTCTTGGTGGCCGTCATAGGTGTGCTGCTGACATCCCGAGAAGAAGGGGACGAATCCTCTTAGGCGGCATGCGGGCTTATTCACCGAAGTGCGTGGAAGGGGTGTTCTCCGAAGTCCGGAGCATAGAGGAAGACCGGACCGTTTTGAAGACCCGGCCTCTCCTCCACTTCATCCCTAGTAGGTTAGTAGGCGTCGACCGCTCCCACGTAGCCAGGGATGTATTCCATCGGTGTCTCCACCACCACCCCGTAGTAGGTCGAGGAGTGGATCACCGTTCCGTATCCGGTGGCTATCCCGACGTGCGAGATGCCGTAACCGTGCTCGTCGAAGAACACCAGGTCGCCCGCCCTACCGTAGGAGGCCGTCCCGTAAGCGTACTGGGCTCCCGGCGAGTCGGGAAGGTACACGCCGAGGTCGGCGAACACCGCCGAGGTGAAGCCCGAGCAGTCGAACCCGTAGGCTCCGTAGGGCGTGCCGATGTAGGACCGGGCATCGGCCACGACCGCCTGTCCGGAGACGTCGTAGCCTTGGGCGTGCGCCTCGGAAGCCGGGCCCGCCAACAGGACGGCCGAAAACAGGGCGCACGAAAGCAGAGCTGCAGCGAGCTGCCGCATAGTGTATCCCCCCTCCAGGGATAGCTTACACAACGGATGGGGAGGGTAGCAAAGACGCGGAGCGCTTTCAGGCGCTCGATCGGCCCGGGCGTGCCGCGCCTGGCCGAGGTCTACAGCGAAGCCCCGTCCGGCTTCGGGCTCCTCCATTCACCGGAGTGCGCAGAAGAAACTGTCCGAAAAGGGATGCGAGCAACGCCCCGAGCGCGGATGTGGCCAGGATACCGAGGCAATGCTTGCCAATCCATAGTAGGCTGAGATGGAGGATTGAGCTAAGAAAACCCGACCCTTCTGTAAGAGAAGGATCACGATGACCGATCAAGAGATAGACATCAGCCAAGTGCTGCCCGGCCCCTGTTGCGGGCGTTACGTCCCAGATCCCGATGAGATCGAGAGGACCCTGGCCGAGCTCGGGATCGAGCGCACCGACCGGCACCCGGAGTTCACCCTAGAGCCCGAGGAGGGCTTCGAGTTCGAGGGGGCCGAGTTCGACAGCATCGCCCTGCTCCAGGGCATGGGCAACCGCCTGGAGCTCCCGAGTGGGACCCCGCGCCACTTCCCGCCATACCCAGGCGCCACCCGGCGCTGGAGCGAGCGTACGCGCCGGCAGGTAAGGCGCATCAGGCGGAAGGCGCCAGGGATCGTCTGCGCTACCTACCGTTTCCACGGCCGCACCGGCCAGCCCTGGGCTGTCGACATCATGGTAGCCCCATTCAACCAGAAGGCCAACGCCCCCCAAAAGGCCCTGGGCGACGCGCTTATAAGATGGCTCATGAACAACTGGGCCGAGATGCACCTCAACTACGTGATCTGGTGGAATCGCATGAACGATGGGGCGGGGTGGTTCGATTACTCGCCGTGGTCGAAGCCCCCTTCGCAGGGCGGCTTCCCGGGCGGTAGTTCCGACATGAACACGAGGCGACACGAGGACCACGTCCACATCCAGGTGATGAACCCAAACCGTGGCCCGAATCAGTGATGAGAGGAAGATCCACCTGATTGCTCATAAGACGCCTACTAAGTAGGCAGCTCGAGGTCGGTGGACATAGAAGGCCGAAGCGGAGCCAAGGTTACTGTATCGAAAACGTTCCTTTATGGAACGAGCGTCAGTTCGACCGGATTCTCTCTGAGATGACCGCCGAGGACGTCGAATGGACCACCGTCCCCACCGGGCAGACCTTCCGCGGCCATGAGGGGTTCAGAGAGTTCATGCAGGGCTGAGCAGATGCCTTCGCTGATGCAAAAACCGAAGACACCGCTGCGTACGCTGGAGACGAGTTCGGGGTAACCGAGTTCGTCGGCAGAGGCACTCACGAAGGTCCGCTGAAGAGCCCTACTGGAGAAATCCCGCCGACTGGCCGTTCGGTGGAGTTCAAGCTGTGTGAGGTATATGAGTTCAGAGATGGCAAGATAGTGCGCGGCCATACTCACTTTGACTCTTTAGAACTAATGACGCAGCTAGGAGTGGTTCCTTCGCCAGGGCAAGGCGGGCGCTAGCTACTCCTCGGGCCAAGGCTCCAACGCCTTGGCTCTCATTCTCCCCTTATTCATCCAAGTACCTAGAAGGGGCCTTCTGCGAACTTCGCCTTGAGGAGGTTCTAAGTAGGTCGTGGGATTCTCAGGCGATTCTTAGCCTCCTCTCAGGTTCGCCTACTGCGCTCTAACCATGCGTTAGCTAAAGAGGAGGTGATGAAGTGAACGCGAAAAAGATGATTATAGGGGCCGCGGTCGCGCTGATGCTGCTCGTCGGAGCAGGGGTGGCTTATGCTAGCGGCTCTTCTGGCGACGGCTCGGGACAGTCCGCGGGACCCGGAATGGAGCAGGCAAAGAGCGTCGCGCTCGACCATGTCAACGGCCGCGTGACCTCCACCGAGTTCCAGGATGAGGAGGGCTACTACGAGGTCGAGGTCACCAAGCTCGACGGCAGCTAAGTCGATGTCCACCTCGACAAGAACTTCAACGTCCTTGACGCGCAGTCCGATGGTGGAGGGTCCGACGGTCAGGACGGGCCCAACGACAGCAACGACAGCGGAGGTTGATCCCACCAACAGAGAGTCCGAACTCTCGTAGCTGATGGAGGGCCGGGGTGAGATGCCCCGGCCCTCCTTGCTATGTTATTCACCGGAGTGCGTGGAAGGGGACTTCTTAGAACTTAGCCCTTACGGAGTTCTACGAAGTTCGGGTATCGGAGAGGTCTGCTCCATCTGCTCCGTAGGAAGGCGTTCGGCTGAGGAGACTGCACCACCGGTTATGCTCGAGATCCCAAAGGGTAAATAGCCCCTCTGTGAGAGAGGACGAACACCGAACGGGAGAGGCGCACCTGTTATGGGCGGCAGGAGAGACAGAGGCGACAGAGGCGGCGCGCAGCGTCGCGCCGGGGGAGGCGGACCCGGAGCCGGGGGCGGGCACAAGGAGGGACGCCCGAACGCGGAAGGCCGGCGGGGAGGCGGCGCTGCCGGGAACGAAGAGGGATACAGGCAGAGGGTCAACGAGCGCTTCGACCGGCTGGCCGAAAGGGTGGAGCGACTCGAAGAAGAGGTGCGCCAGCTGCGCGGCGGTGAGGGCGGGGGTTCCCGCGGCGCTTAAGAACTAAGGGAAGCCGGACCCTAGGAACCTTGGCTCTGCTTCCCTTATTCACCCGAGTGCGTGGAAGGTAAATTCTGCGAACTTCGCCTTGACGGCGTTCTAGGAAGTTGGGATGGGTAGGCGTGAGATGCTAAGAGGAGTCTTCGCGCCGTCGTCTCCGGTGGCGGCGGGCGCGGACTCGGGTGCCGCACTGGAAGCCGCACCAGGCTGCCGAGAGGTTCTTGGTGTGGTCGTAGAGCGCCCAGTGGCACTCGGCGCAGGCCTTGAGGCGGGCCCAACCGCCGTTCTCCTGCGCCGCGAACACGATCGAGAGCAACCGGCCTATTGCGTGGTCCAGCCCATCCGCCTCGGCAGGAAGCAGCTCGACCCTGCCCGCTTCTCGAGCTCTGGCGCGTAGGCACGTGGAGGCCACGGCTCCGTCGAAGGCTCCCGCGGCGTCGGCGGCGCACGGGAAGCCGGCGTTGGCGAGCAGCATCGCGCGCAGTGCCTCGCGCAGCCTTCGGGCACGGGCGAGGTCTTCTTCTACGAGTACGGGCTCGGCGGGCGCTAGCCGGTGCTCGGCCAGCCAGCGGGCGAGGCCTGCCGGGTTCTCGAGTTGCTCCGTGGCCGGCAGGACGTCCAGGGTGTTCACGAAGTCGCGCACGATCTCCAAGTCCCCCGGGGCCGCAAGGCGGTTGTCGTCCCTGTCGGTCGCCACGCTCGCATTCTATCCCGCCCGCCTCACCGCCCTTGCTCCGAAGGCCGTCGCCAGGACCAGCAGGGCCGGCAGCCCCAGGGCCAGGGGTAGGCCGGACAGGCTCGCCAGTGCCCCTATGAGCGCGAGACCAACGAAGGATCCCAGGTAACCGAGCGTGGAGACCCGAGCGGTGGCGGTGGCCGGAGTCTCGCCGGGGGCGTTGCCGCCCGCGGCGATAGCGAGCGGCAGCGCGTTGGCGATGCCCGTTCCTAACAGCCCGAGACCCACGAAGCCGGCCGCCGTGGTATCAACTAGCAGCGCACCGCCGAAGCCCGCGCCGGCCGCGAGCGCCCCAACCCGGAACACCCGCACAGCCCCGAAGCGGGAGACGAGAAGGTCGCCCGCCAAGCGCCCGAGAGTCACCGCGCCAAGGAAGACACCCAGGCCGACCGCCCCTAAGGCCTCGGTCCCCCCGAGGAGCTCGCGACGTACACGGCCGACCAGTTCAGGCCCGCTCCCTCTGCCAGCGTGAAGCAGAAGGCCAAGGCCCCCAGCAAGGCCACGGGGACGGACCAGCCACTGAACCAACGCCATAGGGCGCGGGCTCGAACGCCCTCCTCCTCCGGCGTCGGTCGCTCCGCCGCGTCTACCCGCGAGGGCAAGAGCAGAGGGGCCAAGCGGCGAGGGCGCTCACCACTGCCACCGCCGCGCAGGCAAGGAAGTGCGCCGGTGGCGCGTAACCGAAGCGCGCGGCGAGGGCGCCTATGCCCGCGCCTATGCTCCCCCCGAGGCTGTGCATCGCGTGCAGACCCGAGAGCACCGGGCGGCTCGTGAGCTGCCCCACGGCCACGCCCTGGGCGTTCATCGCGACGTCCACGACGCTGTTCAGGACGGCGAACACGAACAGGCTCGCTGCCAGCATAAGGAGGCTCGGGGCCAGGGCTGGGAGGAGCAGCGTGCAGGAGGACGCGGCCAGAAAGGAGATCAGGGCCCCGCGGCTGCCCGTGCGGGGGACCACGAGGCCGCCGAGCTGCAGGCCGAGAACGGCCCCTGCCTCCAAGCCGAGCAGGACAACACCGAACTCTCCGTCGCCCAAGCCCAAGCCATCCTTAATGGCAGGCACGCGAGAGGCCCAGGTGGCGGACACGATCCCCGTGAGCAGGAAGCAGACGGCCGCTCCAATCCTCGCCGGGCGCGCCTGTCCCTCTGGGTCACGCTCTATCCGCACGATGTAACACTCTAAAGATTTTAGAATGTTACTACAAGATCTTGGAGAGCCTGCCTAGCACGCACAAGAAGATTAATTGGGTGAAGGGCCGCTGAGTACGCTCTATTCGCCCAAGTACCTAGAAGGATCGTTCTGCGAACTTCGCCCTAAGGGCGCTCTAAGAAGTTCAGCCGCCCAGGTAGAAAATAGCGCCGAGTGCGGCACCCCCACCAACCAGTAGTCACCACCACAAATGTCCCCCTGGCAGATGCGGCGGGCTCCAGAGGCTGTCATGATGCCTGGGTCGCATCGTTGCGGGGGTCCGCGCACTGGATAACAAACGGGGCGGGAAGTGCGCAGGCAAGCACGCAGGCACACACAAAGAGAGAGGAGAGCAGATGAAGAGCCGGAGAAGGCTAGGCGTTGGGCTACTTTGCATGATGGGACTCATGGTGCTGTGTGCCGGCATCGCGATAGCACAGGCTAAGATCGTCTGCCCGGCGGGGTATGCGATGGCACCAACGGCAACGACCTGATCTTGGGTTCCTCGGGTGAGGACGATATTTACGCCAAGGGCGGCACTGACGGGGTGAACGCCGCCAAAGGCCGCGACCGTGTGTTTGGCGGGCGGAGCAACGATGATCCTGGCGGCTCGCCCAACGGACACGATCCCTCTTATCATCTGGAAGGTGGGCCAGGCCGTGACGTGGTAAGAGGGGGCCCTGGTCAGGACTCGGTGACGGACGTGTTCGGCCCCCTCAATGGACAACACGCCGACACGGATCGTCTCTTCGGTGGAGCCGGTAATGACTACCTAGACGCCGAGGATGGCGACGGACACGACCACCTCAACTGTGGCATAGGCCGCCGCAACGCGTACTCGGCCGACCCCGGGGACATCGTCCTCTCCAACTGCCAGAAGAATGTCGGCTAGGCGCTACCGTAGCTGATGCCCGGTGAGGGATGCCTAGCGTTCCGGACTCAGATCTGCTTCCGCGAACTACTCGCCCTGTTCCGGCAGCTTCCGGGGGCTGAACAGCATCGTGTACCCGCAATTAGCGCACATTACGGGCACCACAGCGGAGCCCTCAACCAGGGCGCCCTCCGCCGTCTCTGGGCCGGGTGTCGAGATGATCACGTGCTCGGGACCGACCGAGAATTGCCCCTTGGAGCAAACCGGGCATCCCCGCAAGCCTTTGGATGTGAGGGACTTAAGTATTCGGTCGCTTCTTTGCTGCGGTGCGTCTGAGGCCATGCTCCCCCGCTTGAGGTTTCGATCATCGAAGGTTCTTCGCATGTTACAGGGCCAAGCTCTTAGCTGTCGTCGGATGCGCAGGCGTCGCGCGAAGTTCGCATGTACGGAATTCTCGGAAATTCATCTAGAGCACTTTGCAGTGTAGTTGGGCGGTGTGGCAGGATGCTGGCATGAACGCCTACTCGTTGGACCTGAGGAAGAAGATCGTCGCAGCCAAAGAACGGGGCATGCCCACCTCCGAGGTCGCCAGGACCTTCGGCGT
>JBKPOM010000259.1:0-2816 GCA_046733115.1 Actinomycetota bacterium
GGTGGAGGTCATGTTGAAGAACTCAACGCCTTGGCTGATGATGTCTTTCTTCAGGGCCGGCATCGCGTTTTCGGTTCCAGGGAACTGATCGTCGGTAAGGACGAAGACGATGTTAGGGCGTTCGGCCGCTGAGGCTATCGATCTCGCCGAGTCGATCGCCATGACGAGCACCACCACGCTCGCCAAAAGTACCGCTGTCGCCATCGAAGCCACCAGCCGAATCGCTCTTCCCATACCCCTCCCATACCCATAAGTCCTTATCTCGTGAGGCGTAGGAGTGCGAAGACCCACGCCTCGTCCCGCGACGAGCTTATCCTAACCTAAGTGGGCTAGCTTATATACCGGGTGGCTACTCTTTGACGTTGCATGAGTGTTGCTTACAGCTAGCGAATTTCCTAGAACGCCGTTAGGGCGCAGTTCGCAGAACACTCCTTCCACGCACTCCGGTGAATAGGACGTACCGTGGTGCTTACGTGCTACATACTTCGGACCATTTTCCGTCTCCTCTTGCCGATCTGGTGTTAAGGGAGTCCTCTCCTGGGTACAGGGCGCTGATGACACCTACGGCGAGACGGAAAAAAGGAGCGAAACCTTGTTCTTCCACACCAAGCAGTTCCAGTACAACGCCAAGCCCGACGCCCCCGACCCCATCTTCGCCAAGCAGATGCAGGAGCTCATAGGCGGCCAGTGGGGCGAGATGAGCGTGATGATGGGCTACCTCTTCCAAGGCTGGAACTGCCGCGGTCCCGCCAAGTACCGCGACATGCTCCTGGACACCTCAACAGAGGAGATAGGCCACGTCGAGATGATCGCCACCATGGTCGCCAGGCTCTTGGAGACCTCGCCCGTGGAGGCCGAGAAGGCCGCCGAGAACGGTGGTGACGGCGGGGTCGTCGGGGCGGTCCTGGGCGGTGGCGACACTCAGCAGGCCATCATCAACGCGGCGATGAACCCCCAGCACGCCATCGTCACGGGCTTGGGCGCTGCGCCCCGCGACAGCCAGGGCAACCCCTGGAACGCCGCCTACACTATAGCCAGCGGCAACCTGCTGGCCGACATGCGCTTCAACGTGACCGCGGAGAGCCAGGGCAGGCTGCAGGTGGCACGCCTCTACCAGCTCACCCAAGACGCGGGGGTAAGGGACATGTTCTCGTTCCTTTTGGCCAGGGACGTCATGCACCAGAACCAGTGGCTGGCGGCACTAGAGGAGCTGAAGTCAAAAGGCCTCGAGGACACCCCGTCCCATCCAACTTCCCCCAGGAGCTGGAGATGTCTGAGGTGGCCTACAAGTTCCAGAACTTCTCGGAGGGTATCGAGAGCCGGGAGGGTCGCTGGGCGAGCGGGCCGTCCATGGACGGCAAGGGGGAGTTCGAGTACGTGGCAGAGCCTGAGGCGATGGGTCCCGAGGTGGACGAGCTAGATGCCCTGGTGGAGCCGCGCCTGTACTCTACCCTCAAGCAGCCCATGCAGCCTTCCTCTTCCTGAGCAGGGCGGGACCATAGCTGCCGCCTCGTGTTCGTGTGAGCATATGCTAGCGAGACACCACCTCCCAAACGTTACGGCGATCGTTACGGGCGGAGATTTCTGGGGCATTTCGTAGCGAGCCTCCGAAAAAGCCGAGACTACACAACACTCTCAAACGTCTCGGGACCTCCGACGAATAGCAGCAAGTGTGGCAGCAGGCATACTTACCAGAACCCGTACATCGGAACTTCGTAGAACGAGCCTTCCACGCACGCTAGCTGGACGTAGAATCCTCATTGTCCGACTGAGCGATCCGGTTTCGAGAAAGCCTGAGTGGCAACCCATTCCCATAGCCGCAAGCCTTCCGAAAAGACGCACATAACTCTAGCTGCTTTCACTTTTGGCTAGGGTGATGGCGCTGGCGAGTTCTTCGGGATGCTCTGACCCCAGATGCAACCTCTCACTGCTTCTAAGCTGAAGTTGCACTCCTCCTGATCTGCTGAAGCCCTTCATTACGTAAAGGTATCGATCACCGCCGAACGCACTACCAAGGTCCCAAAGGTGCGGCCCCCAGTACTCTCTATCTAATAGTGGCTTGTAAGTGCGCACTTCCCAGTGAGATATCTCGCTTAGCGGAACATCCCTTATTCTGGGAGGCAAGAAGGGCACCGGTAGCCTAAGGGGATAAATCCTTAAGTGAAGGTGACTCGAGTCTAGGCTGATAACGAGTTTGAGGATGAAGTTCGGTACGGCCAGAAGAAGAAAAATAGGGCAAGCGTGGTAAAGATTAGAGCGATGGTGACGTACCTTGGCCCCCCAAGCCACATCTGAATAGCGGAATAGGTGAGGACAACCACAGGTAGTAGCACAATGGCTCTTATCCATAAGGGGAAGCGCTGCTCTTCTTCGAAATCGGGCTGCTCCACCTGTTGTTCTTCCACATAGATATCATGCGCGCTCCTAAGATCGCGTGCAAGACGAGGACTCGCAGAGATCGTGCAGCTTGTCGAAGCTAGTGGTGAAGGGTCGAGAGTAGCAGCAGCTCGGGGTTTCTTTGTTCACGAGTAGACGAGTCTTCAAGATCGGCAAGTAACCCTGCGTCCAAGGGTTGCATACGTGCCTAAGGGAGCAAGCGTATCCCCCCAAAGGGACTAGTTTTGGACCTTTTTAGCGAAGTTCGCAGAATCCCTCTTCTAGAGGCTGTCTAGAAACTCTAAGAGCATGTTTCAAAACTGCTTCGCTCGGAGCTGCCATCGCAACGGCGAACCCCGGTTGAGCTGTTGGAACGCGAGATTGCCTAGACGGTACCCGTAACCAGAGGGGCGGTCGATAGGTTTTGAAACGCGCTCTAA
>JBKPOM010000260.1:0-27299 GCA_046733115.1 Actinomycetota bacterium
AGAGTGGAGCCGAGGGGGATCGAACCCCTGACCTCCGCGCTGCCAGCGCGGCGCTCTCCCAGCTGAGCTACGGCCCCGTAAAAGCCGTCAGAGTATATGCAGCGTACCGGGGGGTGTCAACGTGCGGCGAGGCTACTCCTGCCAGTGCTCCTGCGGAGCGCTGCGCCAGAGGGATTCGAGGCGGTAGTAGTCGCGGGCTTCGTCGGTGAAGATGTGGACCACCACGTCGATGAAGTCGAGGCTGACCCAGGTCGTACCCTCGTCGAGGCGCTTGGTGCGCGGGCGGTGGCCCTTCTCGATCATCCGCTCTATGACCTCCTGGGCGATGCGGCGCGTCTGGCGCTCGGTCTCGGCGCTGGCTATCACGAAGTAGTCGGCGTAGGAGACAAGGCCCTTCAGGTCTATGAGGATCACGTCCTTCGCAAACATCTCGCTCGCCGCGCGGGCCGCCGTTGCGGCCATCTCGTAGGTGAGGGCCTCGCCCTCGGCGGTGAATTTCTCTTGCCTTGCGACCGACTCGTCGCGCCTCACCGGATCTCCTCCCTCAAAAGCCCTCCTTCCGCCCGCTTTGCGTCTCCTTCATACAACCTCCTGCTCTCGATGATCTCACGCACCCCATCGGGTACGAGATACCTGATGCTCTTGCCCTGCAACATCCTGCGCCTTATCCCGGTTGCCGAGATGTCTACCCTCGTACACTCGACCGGGAAGATCCTGTCGAAGTTCCTCAACGCGGCTTCGAGGTGGTCGAGTTTGGAGAGGTCGTATCCCGGCCTCGTCGCGGCGACCATAACTACCTGCTCGAGCAAACGGTCCGGCTCCCTCCAGGCGAGCAAGTTCGACACCTCATCGGCACCGGTAATAAAGTACCAGTCGTCATCCGGCGAACGCTCCCTGAGGATGCCAACGGTCTCGACGCTGTACGTAGCACGCCCCGCGTCGATCTCGACCCTGTCCACCGTGAAGCGATCGTTGCCCTCGACGGCAGCCTCGACCATGGCGAGCCTGTCCTCGACCGTGGCCCTGACGCTCGAGGCCTCCTTGTGCGGCGGGATGCCGCCGGGCACGAACACGACCCGCGCGAGGTCCAGCTCGCTCATCACCTGTTCGGCGACGATCATGTGCCCCTGGTGTACGGGGTCGAAGGTCCCTCCAAAGATCCCAACTTTCAAGAAGTCCACCTCACTGGAAGTCGAACACCGTCTCGCCGATCCTGACCTTGTCGCCCGGCTCCGCCCCTGCCCGCCGCAGGGCCCCAATGACCCCGATCCTCTCCAACTCGTACTGGAACCTCTCGACACCTTCCCGATTGCCCCAGTCGGTCTTGAGTGCGAGCCGCTCGACACCCTCCCCGGAGACGATGTACCCGCCGTTCTCCTGCTCCACCCTTACGCCCTTCCACAGCGGCCTGAAGACGCGATGCCGGCGCTCCGTCGTCTCGTGAACGGCCCGCTCACCCATCCCGCGCAACACCGCCTCGAACCTGTCGCGAAGTTCGACAACCCCGACTCCCGTGGCCGCCGAAACCTGAGAAGCCTCCGGGAAAGCTTCCCGCAGATACGCCCTCAGCTCTTCGTCGAGCAAGTCCACTTTGTTGAGCACAACGACCGTGGGCTTCTCGGAGAGCCTAGCGGCGTGGAGCTCGGCCCGCAGCGTGCCTTCCGCCCCTTCCGGGTCCTCGCTCGCATCGAGGACGAGCGCGAGGAGCCGTGCGCGCGCCACGTGTCTCAGAAAGCGGTTGCCCAGGCCTTTTCCTTCGCTGGCGCCAGAGATCAGCCCTGGTATATCCGCCACCACGAACGGTCCGCGGTAGATCCTCTCATCCACCACCCCGAGCTGGGGCGAAAGGGTGGTAAACGGATAGTCGCCCACCCTGGGGCGTGCGGCGCTTAAGGCGCGGAGCAGCGAGGACTTACCGGCGTTGGGCAGGCCGACAAGCCCCACGTCGGAGAGTACCTTGAGCTCCAAATGGATCTCTCGTCCCTCCCCGGGCAGGCCCTTCTCCCTGAAAGCTGGCGCCCTACGGGTGGAGGTGGCGAAAGAGCCGTTGCCGCGTCCGCCCTCGCCGCCCTCGGCGACGACGAAGGTCTCTCCCGGTTCGGAGAGGTCGGCGAGGAGGCCGTCCTCGTCGAATATTTGCGTTCCTACGGGGACTTCTAGCGTGGTGTTTTTGCCGCGTTCGCCGGCTTTATTGTTGCTGGAGCCGTGGGCGCCGCGGCCAGCTTTGACGACGTTGCGGTAGGCGTAGGGTTCCAGGGTGGAGAGGTCTTCCGTGGCGCGGAGGATCACGGAGCCGCCGTCGCCGCCACGGCCTCCGTCGGGGCCTCCGCGCGGCTTGTACTTCTCGCGGTTGAAAGAGACGCTTCCGTCGCCCCCGCGACCTCCGCGGACGACGAAGCTGGCTTCATCTACGAACTGCAAGGGGGCTAGAGACCCCCGTAACGGACGATGGTCAGGCCGTGGCCTCCTCTAAAACGGGCTCTCCGACCACGTTCACGACGCGCTTGCCGCGGCGGCGGCCGAAGTCGACCCTGCCGTCTATCTTGGCGAAGAGCGTGTCGTCGGAGCCCTTGCCGACGTTCTGCCCGGGGTGAACCTTCGAGCCGCGCTGGCGTACGATGATGCTGCCAGCGGTTACCACCTGGCCGCCGTAAGCCTTTACGCCTAGCCTCCTGCCCTCCGAGTCGCGGCCGTTGCGCGAGGAGCCTCCACCCTTCTTATGAGCCATCAGATACCTCCAGAACCCTCACCCGGGTCAGCTTTTGCCTGTGCCCGGTCTTCTTCCTGTAATCCTTCTTCGGCTTGTACTTGTAGACGTGAATCTTGTCCCCCCGCAAGTGCTCGAGGATCTCCACCGTAGCCGTCCTCTCGCCGAGATCGAAACCTCCGTTATCGACAGAGAAGCCGACCGGCAACTCCACCGAGTCGCCCACATCGCCCGCGATACGGTCGACGACCAGCTCCTGGCCCTCCGTCACCCTGTACTGCTTTCCACCGCTTTTCGCAACCGCAAACATCACGTCCTCCTGAGATTTATCAAGCTTCGACGGGTACACGAAACGGCACCCTACGACCGAACAGTATAACCGCCACGCACCGTTGCGACCAGCTTGCTGGTCGCAACGAATTAGGAATTTGGAGTTTGGAATTCCGAATCGGGGGAGGTTAGTTTCGGTGTTTTGGGAGCTGGGTGGGGAATCATTGCTCGGGCGTTGCCTTACGCGGGACTATTGGGTATCTTTGGTTGGTGCGATCGGTAAGTACAACATCGACGGACCCCCTCGTCCGGAACAAGAAGCAGGAGAAGATAAGCATCGCGCATCGCTTGCGCCGCTCTGATTTGCTTCTGTTTCTGGCGGCGCTGGCGTTGGGTGGGATCGGGGTTCTCGCTATCTATGCGGCCGAGGCCGACTACAGGCAGCTCTACGCCATCAACCAGGCCATGGGGCTCGCGGTCGGGTTCGGGGGCGCTGTGGTCCTGGCGCTCCTCGACTACAGGTGGCTGGGGCGGCACCTCAGGCTGGTCTACGGAGCGACCATCGTGATGCTCGTGGCCGTTTTGCTCATGGGCCTGACGGTAAACGGATCGCAAAGCTGGATCAGCATCGGCCCCGTGGAGGTGCAGCCGTCCGAGTTCGCGAAGCCGCTGACAATCGTGGTGCTAGCGGGCTACGTCGCGAACAACAGCTTCGCGTACAACATGACGTTCCTGAAGGCCATGGGCATTCTCGCCGTGCCCATCTTGCTGGTGCTGGCGCAGCCCGACCTCGGGACCGCGATGGTGTTCGGCGCCATCTTCGTCGCCGTGGTCTACGTCGGCGGCGCCAGGTGGCGCCAGCTTGCGGCCCTGTTCGCCGCCGGGTGCGTGGCGGTGTACCTCGCGATCAAACTCCGCATCCTCGAGGACTACCAAATAGCCCGCCTCACCTCGTTCCTCGACCCCCAGAGAGAGCCCCAGGTGAGCTACCAGGTCGAGAACTCGAAGATGGCCATAGGCTCGGGAGGACTCACGGGCAAGGGTCTCAACTCCTCGGCAACCCTCGGCGACCTCGGCTACCTGCCCGAGGATCGCACCGACTTCATCTTCTCCAACCTCGCCGAGAAGGTCGGCTTCGTGGGCGCCATGCTCGTGCTCGTCGTGTTTTTCGTGCTGGTCTGGCGCGTGCTGCACGCGGCTTCCGTCTCGCGTGACCGCTTTGGCGTCCTGATCGCGGTCGGCGTGGCAACCATGCTGACCTTCCACGCCCTCATAAACGTCGGCATGGCGATGGGCATGATGCCCGTAACGGGCCTCCCCCTCCCCTTCGTAAGCTACGGCCGAAGCAACCTCCTCGTCAGCATGATGTCGGTCGGCCTGGTACAGAGCATCGTGATACAAGCGCGGCTCAAAGCCGAGTCGAATCCTCGCGCCTG
The DNA here is from genome assembly GCA_046733115.1 of Actinomycetota bacterium. Lineage (GTDB taxonomy): Bacteria > Actinomycetota > Rubrobacteria > Rubrobacterales > Rubrobacteraceae > Rubrobacter_D. The sequence goes on from JBKPOM010000260.1 coordinate 4,414, forward strand.
AAGCCTCCCTATTCCCAACTATGTGGCGTTTTGACGATCACGATCTGAAGCAGCCAGCCGCCCACGAGGAAGGCGATCAGGGCGTTTATGAGGGCGTCGGGGAGGACGCCCCAGACGGCGTACTCGCTTAGTTGTGGTACGCCGAGGCCGGCCAGCCAGCGGGCGGTGTAACCCAGGAGGTCGTAACAGGCGACGGCGAGGCCGGCGACCTGGGCGAGCAGGACTCTTTCGGTGCCTTTGCGGCGGACGGCGCTGGCGCGGGCGGAGAGGGCGGCGGCGAGCAGGCCGCCGAGCGCTCCCACGCCGAAGAGCTCGCCGCCGAGGGCATCGAGTAGCACGCCACCGAAGAAGCCAAGCAAGACGGCCTGCAGGTCACGTAGCGGAGACGCGGCGAAGACCACAGCTATAAGGGTGAGCCTCGGCGAGAAGAAGCCGAAGGTCAGGTAGGGAACCACGACCGCATCGAGCAGCGCTGCTACCGCCACGACGAGGGCGGCACGGACGACAGAGGTGTGCTCCACCGGCTGTCCCTCAGTCGTTCCTGCCGGCCCAGTCGGTGATGACCCTGACCTCTTCGAGTTCCTGCGGGTTCATGGCGGGCTCGACCACTATCTTCTTGAACTGGTCGATGTCCTGAGAGCTTACCGACTCGACCTTGCCCACGTACAGACCGGGCGGGAACAAAAGCTCCTTGTCCCCGGCCCGCCCGCTGGTCACTATGTAGTCTCCCTCCTCGGCGCGGGCGCTGGTGCTGACCAGGTCGACGCCGAGGTATCCTTCCAGGTCAGTCCCTAGCAGGCCCTGACCGTAGGAGACGTTCTCCGCCGTGACGGCGGGGCTGATCTCGCTAGACGCCGGGTCGAACTGGGCCGGAGGGACGATCCTGACGCCCGCCGCGAACATCTGGTCGGTTATGAGCATGACCTGGGCCGTGTGCTTGGAGACCTCGGTGGTGCGCCCGACGAGCGTGCTCTCGCCGATCACCACCGGCCTGTTCGGCCCGACCCCGTCCTCGGTGCCGACGTTGATGATTATCCTCTGGGTAAACTGATCCCCTACCGGCGCGACGACCTGCGCCAGGGGTCCATACTCGTAAACAGACCTCTGCCCCCTCAAAAGCTCGCGAAGTTGCGCATTCTCGCGCTCCAAACGCGAAGCCTGGGCCGCGAGCTCCTCTGTCCTTTGAACCTCGCGCTCGAGCTTCTGTTCCCTGCTGTTGTCGAAGGCGCCCATGACCCTCTCGCCCGTATTCGTCACGGGTGTGAAGACGGCGGCGAAGATGCTCCGTACCGGCTGCAAAACCTCGGCGGCCCCGAGCTGGACGGTGTGCAGCGGCCCGCACTCACCCTCCCGCTCGCAGTCGCCCTCCTTCACGTAGACGGTAAACAGCGAGAGGCTCGCCACGCAGAGGATAATCAGGGCAGCGAGACCGCTGGCGGCGCTGGACTTCTTCCGACCCACGTCGAACTCGTTAGGCCGAGAAGAGGGCGCTGCGGTAGGAGTTGATCTCCTCTAACGACCGGCCGCTGCCGATTGCGACGCACATCAACGCGTCGTCGGCGACGTGAACCGGGATGCCCGTCTCGCGCCTGAGACGCTCGTCGAGGTGACGCAGTAGCGCCCCACCACCCGCGAGGATCATGCCTCTGTCCATAATGTCCGACACCAGCTCGGGGGGCGTGCGGTCCAGGGTGTCGCGCACGGCCGCGAGGACAGCATCGACGGGGACGCTTATGGCCTCCCTGATCTCCTCGCTCGTTATGACGACGGTCTTGGGTAACCCCGTGACGAGGTCCCGGCCCCTGATTTCGGCCGATTCTTCTTCTTCTAACCTGAAGGCGCTGCCTAGCTCTATCTTGAGCTGCTCGGCGGTCTGGGTGCCGATGGCTAGCTTGTACTCCTTCTGGATGTAGGTGGAGATCGCATCGTCTATGTCGTCACCGGCGATGCGAATGGAGGATTTGGTGACGATGCCGCCCAGGGAGATGACGGCGACCTCGCTCGTTCCCCCGCCGACGTCGATCACCATCGACCCTTGGGCCTCGTTGACCGGCAGACCGGAGCCGATGGCCGCGGCCATCGGCTCCTCGATGGTGTAAGCCTGCCTCGCTCCCGCCGACTCGGTCGCCTCCTTGACGGCCCTAAGCTCGACGCCCGTCACGCCGGATGGGACGCACACGACGACGCGCGGGCCGACGAGCGACCTAAAGAACAGGCGTTGCGGCTGTACCTTGCGGATAAAGTAGGCGAGCATCTTCTCCGTGACCTCGAAGTCGGCTATCACGCCGTCTTTGAGGGGCCTCATGGCGACGATATTGCTGGGTGTGCGGCCGAGCATCCGCTTCGCCGCGGAGCCCACGGCCACGACCTTGTCCGTCTTCGTGTCGATCGCGACGACAGAGGGCTCGGAGAGCACTATTCCCTGTCCTTTGACGAACACCAGCGTGTTCGCTGTACCCAAGTCTATCGCGACATCCCGCCCGAACAATCCTCCGAACATACCCTCTACCCATCCTCTTTATCGAACGACCCTTAGGCGCCGCTGCCCCGGCCCTAGAGTATCCCGTGTTCCTTCATACTAAAGTAACCGTCGCCCAGGATCACGTGATCCTCGACCTCGATACCTATTATCTTGGAGGCCTCCTTGAGCCTCCGGGTCACCTCGCGGTCCTCGCGGCTAGGCCCGACCCTGCCGCTGGGGTGGTTGTGGGCGAGGACGATGCCCGCCGCACTGGCCCGGATCGCCGCTTTAAATACCTCCCTGGGATGAACCAGAGACGCCGAAAGCGTGCCAACCGAGACCGTAGGAAATGCTAAAACTTCGTTCTTGGTGTTCAAGAGCACGACGACGAAATTCTCCCGGTCGAGATTGGCTATCCGACCCCTTAAAAGACCGTCAACGTCCTCTGGCGATGATATCACGGGTCGTCCGGGGTTGCGAACCCTCCCAAGCCTCTTGCCGAACTCGACCGCGGCCAGCGTTATGCACGCCTTAGCCTCACCGATCCCATGCACCTCCTGCAAGTCGTGCACGCCAACCCCATGCAACCCGAAGAGTCCCCCACTCTCCGAAATCACCTGCTGCGCAAGCTCGACCGCCGTCTGCTCCTTGCTGCCATTTCCAAGCAAAATCCCCAACAACTCCGCACTAGAAAGCGCCTCGGGCCCCTCGGCCAAAAGCCGCTCTCGAGGCCGTAACTCGGGCGGAAGCTCCTTGAGGGTGTACCTGCGCCGATCCACGTTCGTATTCTATATTAATCGATCGATTAATATTCATTAAGCAGGGCGGTTCGCGAACCGTCCCTACAGGTCCCGCTCCTGGCGGGAGGTGTTCATCGTACCCGTGGCTCACGGGTGTGGGATTCCGGCACGGGCGAGCATTCGGCCGGTGAGGGTTAGCGGGAGGCCTACGACGTTGGTGTAGTCGCCACCGATCCACTCTACGAAGGACGCAGCCCGACCTTGAATGGCGTAACCTCCGGCCTTGCCGACGCCTTCCCCGTGACGGACGTAGGATTCTATCTCGGCGGCGGCGAGCTTTCGCATCATGACCGTGGTGACCGCGTGGCGGACGGCGAGACTCTGGCCCTTTGCGACGGCGACGCCGGAATAGACCTCGTGGGCGCGGCCTTGCAAGAATTTGATGAACCGTTCGACTTCCTCGCCGCTCTTTGCCTGGCCGAGGACGCGTTCGCCGGCGGGGAGGTCGGGCAGGTAGACGATGGTGTCGGCCGCGAGCAAGACGGTTTCGGGGTCGCGTTTGATGGCAAGCGCTTTGCCTTTGGCGTTGGTCGTGACGGTTTGTACAGGGTCGTCGACGGTTACTTCGAGGAAGCCGCTCCTGCGGGGCTCGAAGTCGTAGCCGGTGGTGCGGAGGAGGTCCACCCGCCGGGCCGACTCGGAGGCGAGGACGAATTGCACCTCTGTTTCAGGTGCCGAAGAAGAGGCCCAGTTCTCGCTGTGCGCTCTCGGGGGAGTCTGAGCCGTGGACGAGGTTGTCGGGCATGCTCAGGGCAAAGTCGCCGCGGATGGTGCCTGGGGCGGCTTCGCCGGGGTTGGTGGCGCCCACGAGGGATCTCATCACCCTTATGGCACCTTCGCCCCTGACCCGCATGGCGACCACGGGCGTTGCGGTGATGAAGTCAACGAGCTCGTCGAAGAAAGGCTTCTCGCGATGTTCGGCGTAGTGCTCCTCGGCAAGCTCGCGGTTCACGTCCATCAGCTGGATGTCGCCGAGGTCGAGACCCTTCGCTTCTATGCGGCGGATTATTTCGCCGACGAGCTTGCGGCGCACGCCGTCACCCTTTACCAGTACCAGTGTCTCTTCCATTATCCGCTCCTTATCTGATGATCGTCTTGCCGCTGCGCTGGTCCGTGCCACAGTACGGGCACGTCCCCCACTCCATGTTCAGCGGCCTGTCGCAGTTTACACAGGATTTCTTCAGCTCCCAGTTGCAGGTAGGGCAGATCAGGTAGTCCCGCTCGACCAGGTTGCGGCAGTTGGGGCAAAGGAGGACGCTGTTTCTTAGTTCGCGCTCGAGCACGGCCGTCTCCAGCTCGCGCTCGCGGGAGTCGTCCAGGTACTCGTGGGGGCGTACGATCAGGTAGATCAGGGTTCCCACGTAAGGGAAGACGACCGCCACGAGGCCCCACAACAGACGCATGGCCCCACGCCGGGTAGCGTCCGCGAACGTCCAGTAGACGAGCGCAAGCCACAGGACCACGAACAGCAGCAACACGAGCTGGCCGGAGATCCTCAGGAACGGACTCGCCAGAAAGTCAGACACGACCTGGAAGGGGTCCTGCAGCAGTGCGAACGACGCGGTCATAGGATAAACCTTATCATCACGATGTAGCCGAGAACAAAGGACGTCACGGCGACCACGATGAATAGTGCCAGCAACTGCCAGGCGCCTTTACGCTTCACGCAACCACCGCAAAACGGGCGCGACGGTGGAGAGCGACCCCGTGACCAGCACCACACCGTCCACCTCCCTCATCGCCCCGACGGCCACACCGAGGGCTTCCACAGGGTCAGGCACCACCAGGGCTCTCCTTTCTTCGCCATCGAGAGGATCATGCTCGCGCCCGACCCGGGCCGGGTCGGACGCCCTCTCGCCCTCGGGGCGCGTCAGCACGATCACGCGGGCCTCGCCGACGAACCCGGAGAGCATACCCGCGGCGTCCTTCTCCCGCAACACCCCGAAGACTACCCCGAGGGGACGCCCGGGGTACGCTTGTCGCATGGCCGCCAGCGCCGCCGAAACCCCGGCCGCGTTGTGCCCTCCATCGAGTACCACTGGCATCCCATCGACCCGGCGAACCTCGAATCGCCCCGGAAGCGCTTCTCTGACGGCGGACGCGACCTTCTCTTTGACCTCCTCAGGGAGGTTCGTCTCCAGCAAAGACTCAGCGACCGCGAGCCCCAGGTTCACGCCGCACGCCGTGAAAGGGGCAAGGGCGGCCGAAGAGGTGTACTCGGTACCGGCGGCCTCGACCAGATCCGCGCCGAGCCGGCGGCAGGTGCCACGCGCGAGACCGACGACCCGTTCGTCGCCGGTGCCGAGGAACAGGGTCGTGCCCGGCCTCAGGCTGGCGAGCTTCTCTTCTGCTATCTCCTCAACCGTGTCCCCAAGATATTCGGTGTGGTCGAGGGCGACGTTCGTGAGCACCAGGGCTTCGGTCCGGGCGACAGACGTGGCATCGTAGCGCGCCCCGAGGCCGGCCTCGAGGATGGTCCAGCAGAGACCCGCCTCGGTGAACATCTTCAGCGCGCCCGCGGTCAGGATCTCGAACTGCGAGACGGGAATGGCGTGCCTGTCCGCGAGATCTATGGTCTCCCGCATCGCGACGGTCAACTCCTCCTCCGACGCCCGTTTCCCCCGCAACACGACGCGTTCCGTGTAGGAGAGGACGTGCGGCGAGAGGTACGCCCCCGAAGGATGGCCCATCTCCTCTAAAGCGGTCGCGAGGGCGACTGCGGTGGTGCCCTTGCCGTTCGTTCCCACGACCTGCACAACGTGGGGAATGTCGCGCTCCGGGTTGCCCATTGCTTCGAGGAGGGCTTCGATCCGTTCGAAGCCGAGCGTGACGTGCCTGCGCCGGTCCAACTCGGCACAGACCCGGGCATAAGACGTTAGCGTAGGAATAGGCCCTCCTACAGGTAGTCTTCGAGACGGCGGGTGAGCGTCTCGAGCATCCTGGCGTTGACGTCCAGCTTCTCACGTTCGCTTGCGACGACGTTCTCGGGGGCGTTCTGGACGAACTTCTCGTTCGCCAGCTTGCCTTCCGAGCGCTTCACCTCCTGCTCGGCGCGTGAGATCTCACGCCGCAGCCGCTCTATCTCGCCGCGACGCATCTCGTCGGAGAGCAGGATCTCCACCACCACGTCTCCTGCCGGCAACGAAGCACGGTTCGCGCCGTTCGAGGTCTCCACCAGCTTCACCCTTGCTAGCGTCACAAAAACGTCCTCGTCGACGCCCCGCGGCAACAGCCCCTCCAGCTCGCCTTCGACCTTTGACTCGGCCCGGAACGACCGCACCGCGGAGACGGCCCTCTTGGTGCGGTCGAGCAGGCTGTCGGCCTCCTCGTCTTCGAGGGTATGATCGTACTCGGGGAAGCGCTGCGTCGCAAGAAGCGTCTCTTCACCCGTGATGTTTGCCATCTCCTCCGTCGCGTAGGGCATGACGGGGTGAAGGAGCTTCAGAACACCGTGGAAAACGTCGCGCAGGACGCGGGGTGTGGTCTTCGAGGGCGAGGCTTTGGCTATCTCTATGTACCAGTCGGCGAACTGGTTCCAGGCGAAAGAGTAGATCTGGCGCATTGCGTCCGAGAACTCGCATTCCTCGAGGAACGCATCGTAGTCTTTGACGGTGCGGTTGAACTCCGAGAGGATCCAACGGTCGGAAGGCGAGAGGTCTCCGCCTTCATCTGCCTCCGGATATGCGAGCACGAAACGCATGGCGTTCCAGAGCTTGGTGACGAAGGCCCTGCCCATCTCGGCCCGCTCGCGGGAGTAAGGGAAGTCCTGGGTAGAGGACTGATACAACAGGCCGAAACGCACGGCGTCGGTCCCGTACTCGTCGAAGAGGTCGAGCGGGTCTATCGTGTTCCCTTTGGACCGGCTCATCTTCGTCCCGTCCTCCGCCAGCACGATGGAGTGGACGTTCACCTTCGCGAAGGGGATCTCTTCTTCGAAATGGAGGCCCATCATGATCATGCGCGCCACCCAGAGGTACATAATCTCGCGCGCCGTCGACAGCAGACTGGTCGGGTAGAAGTAACGCAGGTCATCCGCACCTTCGTCGGGCCACCCGAGGGTCGCGATGGGCCAGAGACCGCTGGAGAACCAGGTGTCGAACACGTCGGGGTCCTGCTCGAAACCCGGGCCGGGCGATTTTTTGGAGGCCACGACCTCCCCGTCGGGGCCGTACCACACTGGTATGCGCTGCCCCCACCACAGCTGCCTGGAGACGTTCCAGTCGCGGATGTTTTCGAGCCACCGGATCGTTTCCCTGCGCCAGGAATCGGGGTAGACTGTGATCTCACCCCTTTTCAACGCCTCGATGGCGGGCTCGGCGAGCGGCCCCATCGAACACCACCACTGCTCCGAGAGCCACGGCTCGATGACCGCCCCGCACCTGTCGCAATGCCCGACCCTGAAGGCGTAAGGGCACGCGCCACCGAAGAGCCCTAACCCGTCGAGCTCCGTTACGACGGCCTCGCGGGCCTCCTCGCGGGTCATTCCCTCGAAGGGGCCGCCAGCCTCGTTGAGCGTGCCGTCCGGGTTCATGACGTTGACGGGATCGAGACCGAGCCTACGGCCTATCTCGAAGTCGTTGGGATCGTGCGCAGGAGTGACCTTGAGAACACCGGTCCCGAACTCAGGGTCTACGTGCTCGTCGGCGAAGACCTCTATCTCCCGCTCGACAAACGGCACCATGACCCTGCGCCCGACGAGGTCCCCATGCCGCGTATCCTCCGGGTTGACGACGAGCGCCACGTCGCCGAGCATGGTCTCTGGACGCGTGGAGAAGACCTGGGCGTAGTCTTCCCCGTCCGGGCCGGGGCCATTACCGTCGGCGAACGGGTAGCGTATGCCGTAGAGTTTGCCCTCCACGTCCTCGTAGTTGACCTCGAGGTCACTGATCGCCGAGCGATCGTGGGGACACCAGTTGGTGATACGGTTGCCGCGGTAGATCAAACCCACTTCGTACAGGCGAATGAAGGCCGTGAGGACCGCATCGACGTAATCGTCGTCCATGGTGTAGCGAAGCCGGCGCCAGTCGAGGGAGGCGCCGAGCCGCTTGTACTGGCCGAGGATCTGCTCCCGCGTCTTGAGGGCAAACTCGCGGCAACGCTCGACGAAGGCCTCACGCCCGAGGTCCCACCGCGACTTGCCCTCCTCGCGCATGAGCTTGCGCTCGACGACGTTCTGAACCGCTATCGAGGCGTGGTCGACGCCCGGAAGCCACAACGTCTCGTTGCCCTTCATCCTGGCGCGCCTGACGAGGGTGTCCTGGATGGAACCGTTGAGGGCATGCCCCATGTGCAACGCCCCCGTAACGTTGGAGGGCGGCACGACTATGCAGTAGGGTTCCTTGTCGGGGTTCGGGTCGGCGTCGAAAACACCGCGACGCTCCCACTCAGCATACCATCGGCCCTCGACGGCCCGATGGTCGTACGTTTTCGGAATCTGCTGGCTCACGAAAAGAGATGCCTTCTGCTTGTTTGCCCACGCCGAACGAGTTTGGGAGTCGCATTTTCCCGACTCCCCACTCCCGGGAGCGAAGCGACCTAAGCGGTCTCTTCTTCGTCGTAAGAGTACTTCTGGGAGCCGGTTACGAGCGACGGCTGAACACCGTCCTTGACCGTGTCCACGTCTACGACGCACTTGTTCACGTCCGAGCGGCTCGGAAGCTCGTACATCGTCGGCAAGAGCGCCGTCTCGAGGATGCTCCTCAAGCCGCGGGCGCCGGTTCCGCGCTCCAGCGCGAGCTCCGCTATGCCCGCGAGCGCCTCATCCGTGAAGGCAAGATCCACCTTGTCGTAGCGGAAGAACTGCCTGTATTGGCGCACCAGCGCGTTCTTCGGCTCCGTGAGGATTCGCACCAGGTCGGCCTCCTCCAGGCTCCTTAGCGTGGAGATCACCGGCAGACGTCCCACGAACTCCGGTATGAGCCCGTACTTGAGCAGGTCCTCGGGCAAGGCGAACCGCAAAATAGAGTCGTCTTCTTGCTTCAGACGCGAGTCGATGTCGGAGCCGAAGCCGATGCTCTTCTTGCCGATACGCTGGCGGATGATTTCCTCCAGGCCACCGAAGGCGCCGCCGCAGATGAACAGGACGTTCCTGGTGTCGATCTGCAAAAAGTCCTGGTGGGGGTGCTTGCGACCGCCCTGCGGCGGGACGGAGGCGACGGTGCCCTCCAGGATCTTCAGGAGAGCTTGCTGCACGCCCTCGCCCGAGACGTCGCGGGTAATCGAGGGGTTATCCGCCTTACGGGCGACCTTGTCGATCTCGTCGATGTAGATGATCCCGGTCTCCGCCTTCTTCACGTCGAAGTCGGCGGCCTGTATGAGCTTGAGCAATATGTTCTCGACGTCCTCGCCCACGTAGCCGGCCTCAGTCAGGGCCGTGGCGTCGGCGATGGCGAACGGGACGTTGAGGATCTTTGCGAGCGTCTGGGCCAGGAGCGTCTTGCCCGAGCCGGTGGGTCCGACGAGCAAAATATTGGACTTCTGGAGCTCGGTGCCGTCTGTCGCTTCCGCGCCCATCTGGATGCGCTTGTAGTGGTTGTAGACGGCGACGGCGAGGACCTTCTTCGCGTCCTCCTGGCCTATAACGTACTCGTTGAGGATGCGGTTAATCTCCCGAGGCTTGGGGAGATCATCCTCTTTGAGGACCTCGGGACCCGAGAACTCTTCGTCGATGATCTCGTTGCACAGCTCGATGCACTCGTCGCAGATATAGACGCCGGGGCCGGCTATGAGCTTCCTGACCTGGCGCTGGCTCTTACCGCAGAAAGAGCACTGCAGCTGATCCGACGGATCCCTCATCCGTTACATCCTCCCCGACATCTCTATCGCTTCCAAAAACCCAGAAACCCTTAGTGGTTCCTGACGATGTTGTCGATGACGCCGTACTCGATGCCCTCCTCGGGACCCATGATGTAGTCGCGGTCGGTGTCACGCTCTATCTGCTCGTAGTCCTGCCCAGTGTTCTCGGCGAGGATCTCGTTGAGGCGCCGCTTGGTCATGATGAGCTCTTTGGCGTGGATCTCCACATCGGAAGCCTGCCCCGCAAGCCCCCCGACGCTCGGCTGGTGCAGAAGGATGCGCGTGTTGGGAAGCGCGTTCCTCTTGCCCTTGGCGCCGGCCGCGAGCAGGAAGGCCCCCATCGAGGCCGCCATGCCGAGGGCAGTCGTGGAGATGTCAGGCTTCACGAACTGCATGGTGTCGTAAATCGCAAGCCCCGCCGTGACGCTGCCGCCAGGGGAGTTTATGTACAGGTTGATGTCCTGCTCGGGGTCCTCGCTCTCGAGGTGCAAGAGCTGCGCCATGATGGCGTTCGCGACCTGGTCATCTACCGGCGTGCCGAGGAAGATGATGCGGTCCTTGAGCAGCCGCGAGTAGATATCCATGGCCCGCTCGCCGCGCGGGCTCTGCTCTATTACGTAGGGGATAACGTTGTTGATGTCGTAGCTCATTTCTGTTCCTCTCGTTCGTCGTTCTCCGTCGCAACGGCCGTAGCTTCAACCGGGTCTTCAACCGATTCCTCTACTTCGGCGCGCTCCTCGTCTTCTTCCGTCTCCTCTTCCTCCGGTATGGGAACGGGCGTGGCGTTCTCGACCAGGAAGTCGAGGGCCTTCTGGCGCGAGATCTCCTCCTCTAGCATGGTGTACGTCCCCGTGCTGCGCATGGCCTCGGCGATGTCTTCCGGGCTCCTCTCGGTGTCCTCGGCGAGGTGCCCGATCTCGTGCATCACCTCTTCATCGTCGGCCACGATGCCCTCGGCAGCGGCGACGGCGTCGAGCACGAGCTCCTTCTTGACGGTGTCCTCGGCGTCGGGGCTAACCCGCTCCTCGAACTCGGCCTGGTTCGTGCCGGCGAGCTGGTAGTACTGCTCCGGGTCCATACCCTGCGCCGCGATGCTCCGCTCGAAGCTGCCGACCATCTCGTGGGCCTTCTCGTGGAGCATGACCTGGGGGACCTCGACCTCGGCGCCTTCCACGACCACGTCGAGGACGCGCCCACGGAACTCGCCGTCGACGCGCTGCTCGGCGGCCGCTTCGAGCTGCTCTCGCACGGCCGCACGCAGTTCGTCCAGCGTCTCGAACTCGCTCGCCTCCTTGACGAACTCGTCGTCTAAGGGTGGCAGGTCGCGCTCTTTGATCTCCTTGACGTGAACGTTGAAGAGCACCGACTCGCCCCTCAAGGATTCCTCGGCGTAGTCCATCGGGAAGGTAACGCCGAACTGCTTGCGCCCGCCGACTTCCATCCCCACGATGTTCTCCTCGAAGTCGGGCAGAAGCTCGCCGCGCCCGATCTCCAGCATGTAGTCCTCGGCCTCGGCGCCTTCGACCGGCCCTCCGGCCAGCCTCTCGCCCCTAAAATCCAGGATCACGAAGTCCCCCTCCTGGGCGGGCCTCTCCTCGGCGGCCGCCAGGGTAGCAAACTGGCCTCGCAGCTCCTCGATCTGCTCCTCGACATCCTCGTCGGAGATCTCGACCTCGCGCCTCGGGACCTCGACGCCTTTGTAGTCGCCGAGCGCAGCTTCGGGGCGCACCTCCACGGTCGCGGAGAACTTAAAGCCCTGCTCCTCGTCCAGCGGGTCGTCGAAGTGGATCTCGGGCTGGTCTATCGGGCGCACGTCGGTCTCCACGACGGCCTGCGAGTACCAGCCGGGGAGCTGATCCTGGAGTGCCTCCATGTAGATGTAGTCGCGCCCGAGGCGGTTCTCTATGACCCTCCGGGGCGCCTTGCCGGGACGGAAACCCGGAACCCTCACCTGCCGGCCGAGCTCCTTGATCTTGGTCTCAACACCCCGCCTCACCGTTTCAGGAGCCACCTCGATGTCGAGCCTGACCTTGTTCTCCTCGAGTTTTGTTACGTTAGCCGTCATACTCTCCAAATCCTCTTGACCGGCCCGACCGGGGCGGCGATGTGCGAGAGGCGGGATTTGAACCCGCACGCCCTAAGGCACTAGATCCTAAATCTAGCGTGTCTACCATTCCACCACTCTCGCTCGCCGCAAGACCTGCGCGGATTATAGCAGCCACGTGCTCGGCACCCGGCGCCTATCGAACCTTTACGCTACGAGCGCAGCGCTTCGCGCCGCGCAGCACGCTGCGGCCCTCGGCCTCCGCTTTCAGCACCTCAGCAGTTAGCATTTCAGGTTGTGCATGGATCGAAGCTTGTTCACCGGTTAGTGCGGCCCGGCACACGACGCGAAGCCTGCTTACGCGCTTCCTGGCATCGCCCGATCTGCTGACAAGCCTGCGAAGCATGCGAAGCAGGCGTGCTGAAGGGCTGGAATGTTGACTTGCTCTAATGGCGGAACTTTTCGAGGATCAGCTGGTTCGTCTGGTCGTCGGGGACGAGGACTTCGGCGCCGTCGGGGAGGATTTTGGGGGTGCCCTGGAGTTGTTCTGAGGTCACTTCGGCATGCTTGCCGCGGCGGATGAGCACCTGGCCCAGGGCGACGGCTCCTTCGAGGTCGAGGTCGGTCTGCACGTTTTCGTTCATGACCTTCGTGGTCGCGGGGAGCTTCTCGACTATGTTCCACCGTAGGGCCTTGCTACGAAGCGCCGCCACGAGCTGGCGCTGGCGCTCCATCCGGTCGAGGTCCCCACCCGGTGTTCCCCTGTAGCGGGCGTAGAAGAGGGCCTTGCGCCCGCCGAGCCTCTGCACGCCCTCGCCCATGTGCCACTTCTCGGGGAAGACTCCGTGCCCAACATCGACCCTGACGCCGTCCATGGCATCGATGACCTCCCGGAAGCCCTCGAAATCTACTGTGGCGTAGTGGTCGATGGTGACGCCCGAGTAGTTCTCCAGGGCGTCGACCGTCACGTCGATGCCACCGTAGTTGTAGGCAGCGTTGATCCTGTCCTTCCTCCCAGGTTCGACTTTGACGTAGAGGTCGCGCGGGACGGAGAGCAGCTTCACGTCTCCCGTTTTCGGCACGACTTGAACGAGCATGATGGTGTCCGTGCGACTCCCCATCTCCGGGTCGTCTGGCCGCGTATCGACGCCGAGCACGAGCACGTTGAGCGGTCCTTCCGCAAGCGGGCCCTCCCCCCCGAACATCCTCTCGATCCAACTGCTCGAAGATGCCTCGCCCCCCCTGGCATCGGACCCGTGGCCGAGCGCCTTTATCGGGAGCGGGCCAGCGACCAACACGACGCCGACTATCAAGGCGATCAGCACGACAGGCAACGACCACAGCCACCAGCGGCGCATCCTTGGACGTTCCTTGGTGTAAACCTGGAAATTCCTCATCCCCGGTGAGTCTAATCCGCGCACATGCGCAAAGCAACACGACAGCACGGCACCGTTGGCGCCTTTCAGCTTTTCAGCCTGTCGGCATTTCAGCATTTCAGACGGACTCCGTTAGAACGGAACCGCTTTCGGGCTGCGGGCACTCACCTGGGCGCTCCCGCATGACCTTCACTCCCGCGAAGCTTATCCCCGCGAAAGCGGGGAGCGGGAATCCACGCCCACGAAGAGGAGCTCCGTGGGCGACGGCCGGCTCCGTCTTGCCGTCGGCATTCACCCGGACTTTGGACCAGCATTTCAGCGTCAATATCGAGATAGTTAGCCGGCTAACTATCGAGAACGACACCGGAAGTGCTGACAAGCTGACGAGCGGCGCTTCGCGCCGCTCGTTACACTCCGCTGAAGGCGCAGAAGCCGCCGTCTACGGCGACGACGATGCCGTTGACGAAGCGAGAGGCGGGGCTGCAGAGGTAGATGAGGGTACCGACAGTTCGTGGGGACTGCCGAATCGGCCGGAGGGGGTGTGATCGATGATCTTCCGTCCTCGCCTGGTGGGGCTTCCGTCCTCGTTCACGAGCATCTCCCTGTTTTGCTCCCCGAGAAAGAAGCCCCGTGCTATGGCGTTGACCCTGAGGTTTTGGCCGTGGGTGCGCGCTAGCTCGACGGCGAGCCAGCGCGTGACGTTCTCGACGGCGGTATTGGCGGCCGAGTAGCCGACCACGTTGGTGAGCGGCCTGGAAGCGGCCGTCAAGGAGACGTTGACGATGCAGCCCTCTGGTTGTTCTCCCTCTGACATGGCCGCTCCGAAGACCTGGCACGGCAGAACGGTCCCGAGGAAATTGAGATCCACCACCTGACGCAAGGCGTTCTCCGGCAACTCGAAGAAGCTGGCGGCGCCGAGGGTGGCCTCGGGTACGTAAACGCCGCCGGCGGCGTTTACCAGGATATCTACCCAGCCCCAGCGCCTAAGCAGAACAATTTTGGCCCCTTCGAGCTGGCTCCTGTCGAGCACGTCGGCGGGGAGCGCGAGCGCCTCTGCGCCCTCGCTTTCTAGCTCCCTGGCCAGCGAGCTCGCCTTCTCTTCGCGACGGCCCAGCAGGGCTACCCTGGCGCCGCTGCGGGCGAGGGCGAGCGCCATCTCGCTGCCGAGCATGCCTGTCGCGCCTGTCACCACAGCGATTTTGCCCGTAAGGGAGAAGAGATCCCCTTGCGCAATATCCTCCATCCTCTCTCTTCTCATGCTTCGTTGACCGGCGCTGCTCGCAGAAGCTTTCGGATCAGGACCATTCGATCTTCTGCCGCCGGAGCAGGTCCTTGAACGCCTGCGTGGCCTTGCGGAATAGCTCGGGGCCGCTGAAGCTCCGGTACGTCCCCGAGGAGGCGAGATGCGGTTCGAGCGAGAAGAAGCCGTCGAATCCAGAAGCGTGCAGCGTCGAGAGGGTTTCCTCCATCTCCCCGTCCCCCTCTCCGACGGGTACGACCCTGCGCGAGCCGGCGAGAGCATCCTTGACGTGCACGTACTCGATGTACGGCCGTAGCAACGCGCATCCTTCTGCGTAGGGCAGGACCCCGCACTGCACGAAGTTCGCCGCGTCCCACGCGGCCCGCAGGGCGGGAGCGTCGACGCCCAAGAGTATATGTGCGCAACGGACCGGGATGTCGCCGTAGATCTCCTTCTCGTTCTCGTGCAGGAGCGTGACGCCGGCGCTTTGCGCCTCGTTTGCGAGCACGCTCATCCTCTCCAGGACCTCGTCCTTGTATATACCCGGCTCGTGTCCATCGGGGACGAAGAACGAGAAGACGCGGACGTAAGGCGCCTCCATGACATCGGCGGCGTGCAGGGCGCGCCCGAAGCGTTGCAGGTGGGGTCCGAACGGGTCGGTTATCGGTACCTTGCCTATCGGTGAGCCTATGGACGAGACTCCGACGCCGCGGTCCGAAGTCGCCGATTCGACCTTACGCAGTTCGTCGTCGGTAAGGTCGAGGACGTTCGTATTCCAGACACTTCGCAGTTCCATGTGGCGTATCGATTCCATTACTAAGGTGTCGAGTTGCTCGTCCAGGTCGGGCGAGATCTCATCGGCGAACCCCGTCAAGGTCCACACGCGCTGTTGCCCCTTCTGGAGACCATCAACCCTCCTGGCCCCATTCTTCGATACGCACGGGCCTCCGGGTCCGGGCCGACGCGTAGATACCTGCGATGATCGCGAGCGGCTTTCGTCCTTCTTCGACGGTTACGGAAGGCTCTCGGTCGTCCCTCACGGCCTCGACGAAGTCCCCTATCTGGTCCCGATGCCCCATCGAGAGACTGCCAGGATCGGCGCCCGCACCGGGTCCCGTCCGGGCCACACCACACTTCTCCAGTACCTTCTCCGCCTGGTTTTCGCCGCCACCGTACGCGTCTGCTTCCTCCTGCTCGCCGGCGGCGTGGAAGTACCTCAGTTCGTCGTCGCCGATGACGGCCGAACCCCGGTCACCGTTCACGGTTATCCTCGCCGTCAGGGCCGGGTATGCCGCGGTCGTGGCGACGATGGTGCCAAGCGCGCCGCCTTGGAACTTCAGGAGCGCCACCGCGGTGTCTTCGACCTCGACCCTCTCGTGTGCGAGGAGTCCGGTGTGTGCGGTGACCTCAACGACAGGGCCCATCAGCCACTGCAAGAGGTCGATGCTGTGGATGGCCTGGTTGATGAGGACTCCCCCACCATCAAGCTCCCAGGTGCCGCGCCAGCCGCCCGAGTCGTAGTAAGACTGCGACCGCCACCACCGCACCGCCGCCGTCCCCGTGGTCAGGCGGCCAAAGCGTCCCCCACTTACGGCATCGTGGACGGCGAGCGTGGACGCATCGAAGCGATGCTGGCTGACGACCGCCGCTTTTTTGCCCGTTGCGCGTTGCGCCGCGAGTAGACGGTCCGCCGCCCTTAGCGTGACGGCGACGGACTTTTCGATGACCACGTGTTTCCCGGCCTCCAGCGCGGCTATGGCGTGCTCCGCGTGCATGCCGCTGGGCGTGCAGACGCACACGGCGTCGAGATCTGCGCCCGAGAGCATCTCCTGGAGGTTGGGGAAGGAGGAGCAACCGTGCTCACCCGCAAGTGACTCGGCTCGTACCACGCTCGTATCGGCGACGGCTACGAGCTCCGCGCCATCGAGGCCGGCGATGGCGCGTGGTGCGGGCCGCTGACACCACAACCAAGTATCCCGAAGCGGAGCGTTTCAGCACGCCCCGGCCTTGCCTCCGCTTTCAGCACGCTCCCTTCGGTCGCTTTCGGCACTTCAGCACTTCAGCACGCTCAGCCTTTCGGGCTTCGCTTATGAGGGTTTCGGCTTGTGGAGATCGTGTTCTTCCTGTAGATGATACCGCGCCAGGGTACGCGCAGGCTCTCGGATGTGCTCTACGTTCCCGCCGACAGCCCGAGCCCCGCACGAACACGGAGACGCTGTAGAGACATCCGGTCACAGCGGCGCACGTGTCCCCGTTTGCCGAGGGGACGATCGAGGGAGCCGGGAATCCGTTTTCGTGCAGGTAGGCTATCAGGTCGTGCTCAAAGCGCATGCCGGAGGAGGTCTTGGGAGGCCTTGGAGCCGCGGGAGCGCCGCAGAGCGTACTCGCCGCTTCCGGCGGATACGAGGTGGTGTTCGCTCTTTCCCCCGGACAACGACGCCACCGACCCCCCGGAGTTCGAGTTCGTAGGCGCTTTCGAGCGCGTTGATCGGAAGATCCTCCCTAGTAATCGAAAGCGCCCTCCTGGATACCGAAGCGGCCTTCGATCACGTTCTCGAACTCGGAGCGACAGAAAGCCACAATAGCCTCGGACTCGGCGTTTTCGTCAGCGGCGTCTTTCACCTCGTGGTTGAGGCTGTGGAAGTTAAATCGCGCCCAATGAAAGCGCAGGTTGGTCAGGTATGAACGATCTGGGATCGCCGATGAGTACGTTTGCAGAAACGCCCTTGTCGGGGCGTCTGCCGGCTCCACCGAACCCGTGCACTTGAACGTCGTCTTCCTCAAACGGTGGATGAATTCGACCACGTCGTACGCGGGATCGCAGGGGCGGCTTCTATCCATGTCAACCACCGAGATCGAAGAGTCTCCGACGAACACGTGGATCAGGCGGTACTGACCGTGGCTCTGGACCAGGATTCCGTCCACGGTGTCCTCGGCCAGCTTCTCCATCTGCCTGACCATCGCGAGGGCCTGAGCCAGATACTCGGGACGCCGGAGCACCACCTTGGCGAGACGCTGGGATGCGGAGAGCAGGTCGCTAGACTCCAGAAGGTAGCGTGGCTTGCCGAAGCGAATGGGAGAGGTGTGCAGCTTGGCCAACCACCGGGCGACCTCCTCTACACCGCTCAGAACAGCGTCATCATCAACCCCTATAAATTCCGAGACCGCCGAACCTTCCACTCCTCTGGTCAGGAGCATCCTGTATTCGGGAGTGAAGCTCAAAGGCTCGATTATCTGGTAGCGTTCATCAGAGCCGAACCCGGCGACGCGGAGAACCTTCAACTTCTCGTACACGAAAGGACCACTGTCATTGGGGAAGAACTTCCCGAAAATCCTCTCGCCGTTGAGGTTCATCTCCAGCGTGGCGGCGCCCGTGCCGTCGAGCTGGAGCACTCTGGTCTCCCAGTTGCCCTTCGCCCCGTTCTCGGCTTCCAGGTACGGGCGGACCTCCGCGTCCAGGTATTCTGGCCGCTTCACCATCTCCATGCTCTGCGTTAATTGTTGCTTGACCTCTTCGATGGTCGTTGCTTGAGTCATCTATCTTTCTTCTAGCTCTTTGTTTTCACGCTCTCCGCTCACCGGCTCTCGCTCCCGTTGCCGCGGGTTCCGTCCAGCCACCGTTCACATTCATCCAGCCAGGCCGGTAACAGGTGCGAGTACTTCGCGGGGTCCAGAAAGATCTTGTGCTTCAACACTCCATGAAAGTTCGAGTGACAAAGACAGGAACCACCGACAGCACCTCCGGCGACGCAAGGCGGATGTATTCCTCGAGGAAAGCGTGGTTCCACGGTTTGATCTTCTCGAAGGAGCCCGTGCGCGCGTACGACATCGCCATGCTCTGGCCGATGAAGCGGCCCAGGTCGCGTGCGGGGTGCGCTAGCGCGAACCGGTCGCATTCTATGACCGTCACCCGATCTCGGAAGATGGAGATGTTCTTGGGCTGAAAGTCACCGTGAGTAGGCACCACCTCGTGAGGCTCCGGCGCCCCAAGCAAAGCCGGTATGTCCCGTACAAACCGTTCTATCCGCGACGCGAACGGCGGGCAGAGTTGCATGAGCACCTCGCTGTAGGTCCGAAGCTTGGTCTCTTCGTAGTCGAATGGCAGTATGGGCGCGCCGGCTATCCTGGTCCCGTGCAGCTTCGCCAGCCAGCGCGCTGTCAGACACACGGGCTCTGGTGCTTCTTCGGGGTCGTCGAGGTACGTGTATAGCGCGTCTCCCGGCGCGCAGCCTGGAGCAGGAGTTTTAGCTGGGCACGTAGGCTATGGGTTCTGGGATGGCAAGTGAATGATCCTCTGCAAACCCTTCCTCCCACAGCAGCTTCATGGCCTCAAACGTTCTGGCTCCATCGTGGCGGAAGTATTCCTTGCCGATTATCACCCTCCGTATGAGAGGGTATTCTTTTCCTTGTCGAAGCACGTGGTCGCGTACCGTAAGATCGGGCGCGACTTAGATGTCTTCAGCACCCGTACCTCGTAACCCCGCACGTCCAGACCAGTTTCCGAGAGATCCGCGATGGGGAGATCCATCAGTCCTTCGGCCAGCGAAAGCTCCGCTGCTCTGGTTCGATCTGACAAATCTCCCCTCACCTGACCCCCCTTGAGACCGACGTTGCCACAAACAACCCTTACGCCTATAGCGTTGTGCAGTGATATTGGACCTATGGCTGCTTCGCAGGCCTGGCGGGGGCATCTCGGGCGTTCCGAAGCTTACGGCGCGCTATGCATAAAAGCAGACATCGGAGGGGTGCTCCAATTTCATTGAGTACCGCTTTAGTCGTGATGGAATCTCAAAGGCAAAGGTGCTGCCCACAGTTCCTCGCCGGTGTGGCCATCGTCGGCGGTGAAGAACACGAACCCGTTAACGGCGGTGAACTGGCTTGGATCGGAGCTGGCGGCTCCAGGCGCTATGTCTTGCACGAGTTTGGTGCCGCTGGTCCGAGAGTTGCTCTTCCAGGGTTCCCTGCCGTGCTGACCATCGCGGGCTCTGAAGTAGAGTTTCCCTTTTACGTCCGCCAGCCTGCGAGGATTTGATGACTTCCGGCCCGGTTTTATGTCCTTGAGGAGCTTGGTGTGCCCGGATGAACCGCTCTTCCACAGCTCGAGTCCGTGCCGACCGTCGTCGGCTTCAAAATACAGCCTTTGTCCCACAGCCTTTAGCTCGTTGAGCTTTCCACTTGCTGGACCGGGCTTTATGTCCTTGACGAGCCTGGTTCCCTTGGTCGTGCCGTCGCTCTTCCACAATTCGCGCCCATGCCGACCGTCATCGGCCGAGAAAAAGAGCGTTCCGTCCACAACCGCCTCATCGTTGGGCTCGGAGCTGGCGGCTCCTGGCGCTATGTCCTTGACGAGCCTGGTTCCCTTGGTCGTGCCGTCGCTCTTCCACAGCTCGATGCCGTGCGTCCCATCGTCGGCTATGAAAAAGAGCGTCCCGCCCCTGATAGTCAGATCGTTGGGATTGGAGGTGTCCGGGCCAGGGTTTATATCTTTAATGAGCTTGGTGCCCGCGGTCATGCCGTCGCTCCTCCAGAGCTCCGCGCCTTTCTGCCCGTTGTCGGCAGCGAACAACACCATCTTGCCTATCGTCCTCAACGAGTCGGGATGGCTGGATCCGGTCCCCGGCCAAATGTCTTTGATAAATTTGGTTCCCTTGGTCGTGCCGTCGCTCCTCCACAGCTCTTCGCCGTGGGCCTTATCAAAGGCCCGGAAAAGCACCCCACCCTCCACGGCCGTGGACTCCTGTGCCGACGAATTCTCTGGACCTGGCCAGATGTCCCTGACGAGCCTGGTGCTTCCGTTCAGAGAGTTGCTCATCCACAGCTCTCGGCCGTGTGGCCGGTCGGTGGCCGCAAAGAAAAGCTTCTCGCCCGATACCGTACCCACATCAGGGTTCGACCCCACCAGACCGGGAAGGATGTCCTTGACGAGCGTGGTGTGTCCTGCAGCGTTCGGTCGCGTCGATCTCGCCTTCCACAGCTCTTCGCCGTGTTTCGAGTCGTTGGCGTCGAAGAACAGCTTATTTCCGAGGGGCGTGAACCTACTGGGGTTCGACGTCTTCGGACCGGGAAAGATGTCCTTGACCCGAAAGGCTGGTCCGGCGGCCCGCGCGGAGGCCGCCGGACCCGTCAAAGCCAACAGCAAGATGACCAGCAATACGCCACCACGCCACACGTAGCGCCGTAAGGAACTACCAGGATGGATGGTGCGGGGCGCGCCACTGGCGCCGGATGGTTGATGCATAGAAATCCGCCTTAGTGTTGACCGGCGCAATTAGCGCCACTATCCATATCGTCGGGCGACGAAGCGCCCATCGGCTCGTGGGGTGAACCTGATTTTGATGCACTCCTTTTGATCTTGATGCTCTCCGTTCCGCGCTCTTACCGAAGATCTTGTGCTGCCAGGGAGCTTTTAGCCTCCTTGATCAGGGCATCGACCTTGTCGGGCCAACCCGGCATCTGGTCCTGCCGCCTGAGTATGTTGGCGGCTCTCTTCAGGACGGCGCGAGCGTAGCGGGTGGGGAACCCGTCGCGCCAGGACTGCGGAACATGGGCGAAGTATTCCTCGACGAAGGCCTGTGAGGCCTTCCGCGCGCGAGCCCGGGGAAGAGGAGAGTCGAGAGGCATAGTGGCGAGGTCGGATAATATGAGGGCAATGTCCAGTAGCGGATCGGCGTCGGCGAACGCGTCAAGGTCTATCAGGGCGGGGCGGCTGCCGTGGAGCAAGATATGCCGTAAATGGAGGTCGCCATGGGTCGGCGCGGTTGGGGCTTCTACTTCGGACCTGGCGACCACGGCGCGGACGATCTCCTGGACCTCCGGCTCCAGATGAGGACAAGCCCGCCGAAGGGTTACCCCTATCCTCTTTAGCCTCCTATCGAAGTCTTCTTTCGACGGGCGGGGACGCCGCGGCCTGGGTACGTCCTCGTCGAGGTGCAGGGTCGCGAGGGCCCTTGCGGCCCTGCGCGCCACCGGAGTTGCTTCTTTCTCCCGGAGGAGTACTTCGTAGAGGGATGTTCCGGGGACCTCTTCCTGGACGAGGGTCCGCAGATCGCTCAGGTAGGCGACGGGCCTTCCCACACCGAAGCCTTCGCCTCCCGCCTCCGCCTTCTCCCACAACTTCCGGGCCACCTCATAGGTTCGCTCCCCGTCTTCCTCCTCGCGGTAGACCTTCGCGTAGAAGCACCTCTCTTCCAGCTGGCCTGTCGTTCGATTCCGGGCCCGCACCCTCAGCCGCAAGGTCATCCTCGCCCCGGTTCTATACCGTACCGGCTCGACGTCCCACGCCTCGGTCCACCAGTCGCCCTCTCCGAACCGGGCGAGCACCAGTGGCTCGAGCGTGGGTGGTGGACTCGCCATCAGGATGGGCAGGCTCGGAAGCTGGTGATCGTAGGGGAAGACCTGCACCAGCATCTCTAGTTCGGGGATAAAGAAGAACGGCTCGAAAGTCAGTAGAGCGTAGGGGATCGCTCGCCCCGGTTCCGGTCGTTGCAGCTCCTGCCACTCTCGCCGGGCTCGACCGCCCTCGGCGTACATCACGCCGGTCAACAGCTCGATCCGCTCGCGTCCCGTTGCAGACTCTTCGAGGCGCAGGGTATACCGCAGTCTGCGGCGGGTGGCTCGCAGGTAGTGGGCGCGGGAAATCTGGCACTCCCGGACCCGGTACGCCTCTTCGCCGAGGGGGCGCAAGTGCCTCTGAAAGATCTCCCGCATCAGCTCGGGATCCCTGGCTACCTCGACCTGGGCGAGGGTCGGGTCCGTCGCGGGTGGTTTGGCGTTCACAAGATCCCCTGTCGGGGGCCGCCGACCACGAGCATTGCTTGTAACTCCTGCTGGTGGGCTTCCAACCATCGCACGCGGGCGACCTCCTGGGCTGCTTTCCTCACGTGTCCCTGGGAGGTCTGCAGGTTCTCGATCATCGAGCGGTACTTCCCGAGGGCCCTCTTGAGCGGTCTCGCCGCAAGCAAGGTGGGCAGCGCCTCGAGTTCTGCCTCCTCCAAAGGGTTGATCTCCTGGTAGGCGACGAGGAACGCCGAGACTATTCGCAGATCCAGGGGCACCTTAAAGTCGGGAGAGCCGGGATCCCCCCACACCTTGCCGAAGTCGTGGAACGCGATGGCGAGATCCAGGACCCTCGCTTCGGGGCGCGCGCTGTCGAAATCCAGCATGGCGACGA
>JBKPOM010000261.1:0-2205 GCA_046733115.1 Actinomycetota bacterium
GAGGTCCGTGTGGTCGACGAAGGTCTCAAGCTCGTTGCGTGTTACCCGGTTGAGCCCAATCTCGCCGATCCCCAGCACGTTCGGATGGTCGAGATACGGCGGGATGATGTCCAGCACCTGCCGCGCCAGCTCGCGGTCCTCGCCCTCCTTGGGATTGAGGCAGAGCCAGGCGTAATGCTGGATACCGTACTTCGCGGCCCTTTTGGGCTCAAAATCTGTCAGCCTGTCGAAGTAGTCCACGAATGCGTCCGCCGACGGCCGATCGTACCCCGCCCAGAAGGCAGGCTCCGTGACGGCCACGCAGCCGGTCATGGCCATTCGCTCATAGTCGGCGGTCGTCCGAGAAACCATATGTGCGTGCATGTCTATGTACCGCATCTACCTTACCCCCGGCTCTCTGCGACCAGACGCGCCGTAGGCGGCCTGCCGGTCGCGTTCCTCCAGAAGTTCGACTGTGTTATCGCTCAATATCATCTGGATCCTCTCCACGCGTCCGAACTCCCGGGAGCACAGCTCCCGTAGCGCCTGGCGGAACGCCACGTTCCGGAAGTCATCTTCAGCATCGCGGTCCGCCGCACGGTCCACGCGGTCGAGGAAGGCGGCGATCTCGAGGACCTGGTTGCGATGCTCCATGAAATACGCGTCAATAAGTTGCCGTTGCGTTAGCGGACACGTGCCGGTATGCGTGCTCATGCCATTCTCCTCCTACCTGGTAAGCTTGGTGCTCTCTCAGAAGAGCAATACTCTCGACAATCCTGCACTCGTCGAGCTTGTTCGCCTCGGTTCCATCCCCGATCCCTCGGAGCAGCGTGACGGTCAGCCGTCCTCCTAGGTGCTCCCTGAACTCATCGAGCCCGCGGAGGATGCAGCGGGCGTCTGTACGGTTGCGCAGGTACCGGTCGAGCTCGCCCACGTACGCTGGGAGACCGAGCAAGGAAATCAAGCCGAGGATCCGCTGCCAGTAGCGCTCGGAGAGTAGACCGGTAAGGTAGGAATAGGTCGAGTCCAGCGCGAGGCCCACGGCGACGGCCTCGCCGTGGCGCAACGCATACCCTGAGAGCTGCTCCAGCTTGTGGGCGGCCCAGTGTCCGAAGTCGAGGGGTCTCGAGGAACCGGACTCGAAGGGATCGCCGCTCGTGGCGATGTGCTCGAGGTGCAGCTGCGCGCAGCGGTAGATAACCCACTGCATCGCGTCCATGTCCCTTCGGACGAGGTCCCCGGCACGCTCTTCCAAGAACCCGAAGAAGGTCGCGTCTTTCAACAGGGCCACCTTAAGCGCCTCCGAGATGCCACCTCGCCAGTCGCGATCCGCAAGCGTCGTGAGGAAGTCGAAGTCGTTTAGCACCGCGTAAGGAGGGGCGAAGGTGCCCAAAAAGTTCTTTTTGCCGAAGGCGTTGACGCCATTCTTAACCCCGACCGCCGAGTCATTTTGCGAGAGCACCGTGGTGGGCACCCGGACGAGCCGCACCCCGCGATGGGCCGTCGCCGCCGCATAGCCCGCCATGTCGATCACGGCACCACCGCCAACGGCGACGACATACGAGTGCCGGTCGACGCCGGAAGTGTGCACGGCGCGGTGGACGCGCGCCACGTGCGACGGGTCGTTCTTGACATCCTCACCGCCCTCGAAGACCAGTGGAGGACCGGCCAGTTCAAGGGACGCGTCGCCCAGGCAGTACAGCCGGATCGAGTCCAGGAGATTCGGGTGGTGCCGTACGACGCCCTGGTCGACGACAAAGAGCACCTTCTTCGGAACGCCCGCGGCCTCCGCGTGCAGAGCGTTTCTTAGAAGGAGATTTTGATGCTCGAACAGCCCTTGCGTAAAACAAACCGGGTAACGGTAATCCACCCGGACGGACTGGTGGATCGTCCGCATAGCCTTACACCTCGAACATGGCGACGTCAGTCGTTCGTGCCTTTAGCGCTTTTAGGACTTTGATCGTTAGCATCCAGTATTCCTTCGAATCATGGTCGGGATTTTATGAGGAATTATAGAGGAACTAGCAGAGGGTTACACAAAGGAGCTGGGCACCCGCATCTCCCCGGCATCGAGGCCGGCTTCGGCACCAAGGAAGGTCTACCTGGCCCGGTAGCGGCAGAGGTGGCCCTTTTTCGCGTCGCACGGGAGGCACTCGTCAATCCTCAACGCTTCGAACGCCCGCCGCTACGGGCTCGCGCTCGAGCCCGAGCCGTCGGAGGGTGCCC